>JAYTAT010000292.1:0-4680 GCA_043737315.1 Archangium sp. | reverse complement strand
GCCGCTCCACTCGTGCTCGGGGGAGCGGGCATCGTGGCGGCTGGCGTCGGGGCGACCCTGGTGGCGCTCTCCAACACGGTCGCGCTCGAGAAAGTTCGGACGGCGAGTGAGCCGCAACTCGCCGCGGCCATCGACTCCGGGCGCACGCAGAACGTGTCGGGCGTGGTGCTGCTCGGCGTGGGGGGGGCGGCGGTGGTGACGTCGGTCATCTGGTTGCTGCTTCCCGCTGAGCCGCGCGCAAAGGTTTCATTGATGCCGACACCCGGCGGTGCATTCGCGGTCGTGGGAGGTGAGTGGTGAAGCGCCTGGCGATGGTGATGACGGTGGTCGCTGCGACCGGTTGTCCCGATTGGGATCAGGAACGCATGAAGCGCTGCAGTGAACTCGACGCGAGCGTGGGGGCCTGTCAGGGCGTCGGCGATGGCGGTGGTGGAGGACCTGCTGGCGGCGGTGGCGGAGAACCTGCTGGCGGCGGTGGCGGAGGACCTCCTGGCGGCGGTGGTGGAGGACCTGCTGGCGGCGGTGGTGGAGAACCGGGTGCCCTGGGCGACTTCACGTCGTTCGCCCCCGTTTCCCCTTCTGAAATTCGCGGCATCTCCAGGGGCAGCGGGTCCATGCGGCGACCTGTGTTGATCGGCGAAATTCTCCGCACGCAGCATGTGTTCGTCGTCGAATACGGTGCGCTGCCTGATGCCGGGTCGCCGTCCATCGCCCTCTGGCGCTCGACCGACAACACGACGCCCTCAGGCGTTGCGCCGCAAGAGTGGTGCGCTTCGGCTGCAAGCGACCGAGGGACCAAGGTGGGCATCGTCATCAAGGCAGGCACGAACAAGCTGAGTGTCGACGATGTCGAGGCAGGCAATCTCGACAACAAGACCTACCCACTGGCCTTCTGTGCCCAGGCGCTCGCCGCCTATCAACGCGCGGACGGCGGGATCTCGTTTCTTGGAGTCGAGTCGAGTGGTTCAGCTGTGCACGTGCAGCGCTCCTCCTGCCCGGTGATGCCCTGCACCGTCGAGAACGACTTCAACATCACGCTGCCCAATTCAGTCGTGGGTGAGACGGTGACCGACGAGAACCAGAACGTGTGGATCTCTGCGCGTGGTGGGACGGGGTCGGGCCAGCTGTATCTGACTCAGGTTCCGTTCGAGAGCGGTTCGGGCGTCGTGCCTCGACTCGTGGCCGATGCAGGAGCGGGGGTGAAGCTCGAGTTGTCGAGCTCCGGCACGAAGTTGCATGGGGCGTGGATGGCGGGCCAGCAACTCACGATCGCCGAGCTGAGTACGGACGGCGGGGCCGATCAGGCTCAGCAATGGCTGTTCAGCGAGCCCGTGGAGCTGGTCGATCTGGTCGAGAGCCAACGAAGCGTGGTCGCCGTGCTCGACTATCAAGCCGGCCGCGTCGCGTTGCTGGTGCTGCGTGGCAGAACCGAATCGTTCTATCGGCTCGACACCCAGAACTACCGCTTCCGAGCCAGAGTGGCCCAGCTCGGCACCAAGCTGCGAATCGCCGGTCAGTGCGCCCCAGGCTCGGACTGCACGAGCATCACAAACCCCCTGATGGAGTTCGGCGCGCTGCCCGACGGCGGCGTCTGGTAATCGTTTTTCAGCGAACGATGCGGCGGTAGCGCGCCTCGATGAAGGTCATCAACCCGTAGGCCACGGTGCCGGCAGCGACGACACCCAACAACACGTTGCCGTGCCACTGGGTGCCGATCACCCTGAGCGCCTGCCCCATGTCCTTCACCTCGCGCGCACTTACGTTCATCGCCGCGCGAATGAGGAACCACCCGACGATGATGAAAGTGACGCCACGCGCGCTGTAGCCGAAGCGGCCGATCACGCCGACCGAGGCCTGCATCGCCGGGCTCATCGCCTTCATGTCGAGGTCGTTCTCGAAGCTCATCGACCACGCCCGGTAGAATTGCTCGAACCCCACGCCGATGACGATGAGCCCCGCGATGGCGACGGCGTAGACCCCGAGTGGCTCGACGAGCGCGCGCGCCACCCACGAGCGCACGGTGCCACCCCGCTCGGTGATGGCGAGGCCCGCTGCGGTCGCCGCGAGCCCGAGGTGGAGGAACCCGCTGATCAGGAAGCCAAGCCGCGTCAACAGCGCTCCGAGGCCGCGGCCTTTGCGGTCGAGATCCTCAATCGCCTGCACCGCGCGCCACACCGCGAAGGCAGTCATCCCGAACGCCAGCAAGATGAGGAGCGGCTTTCCTGCCTCGAAGCGGCCCACTTCAGCGACCGCGCCGCGCGGGTCGGTGGTTCTTCCCCCTGAGCCCAGGGCGGCCAGCACCGCGAGCCCGCCCACCATCACGTAGAGCGCCCCGCGGGCGACGAGCCCGACGCGTGCAATGGGTTCGATGATCGGTCGGATCTTCATCGTGTTCGCAACGTTTCTCACGACCGTGTTCATGGCGAGTGTCTTTTCACAAGCTCGTGTGGCCCTCGCCCGCGCGACATTTGCGGAGCCCCCCACGCATCGAATGCGCTCGCTCCCTCGGCTGACCTTCGACGAACCCGGCTGAGGGCACGCGTTTCTTGATGCGGTCCCGCCGCGCTGCCACAGTGCCCGGCCTCGTGGCTGCACGCTCCCAAAGACCCGGATTGACTGGTGCCATCATCATCGTGCTGCTCGTCGCCTTGTGCGTGCTGGTCGCGGTGCTCTTCGTCGTCGTTCCCAGCCAGGCAGACACCTATCTGACCGACACGCTGTGGGAGCGCGGCAAGGCGGTCGCCAAGGAAATCGAACGCAAGGTGCCCATCGTCGCCCGCGACGGCATCGACACCGAAGCGTCGGCCGAGGTGAACAACATCGTGGGCGGTGAACGTGCGATTCGAAACGTCTGGGTGCTGGCGTGTTCGGGCCAGTGCCTGCCTGACGACGTCATCGCGCAGAGCGCCGACACCGCGCTGTACACCACGCAGTCCGTGCTCAAGCAGTTCAACGAGCGTGAGCAGCACGTGCAGATTCAGCTCGACTCGGGCGAGCTGCTGGTCTCTGACCCCGTGCAGATCAAAGGGGGCCTCAAGGGCTTCGTGCTGGTCTCGCTCGACCGCGCGCGCATCGACGAGGGCCTGGCCAGCCTGCGCAAGACGCTGCTCATCGCGCTGCTCGTCAGCGTGCTCATCTTCATGGCGCTGGTCGGCGTGCTCTCGAGGCTGCTCATCATCGCGCCGCTGGCCACCATGCGTGCGATGGCGATGCGGCTGGCTCAGGCCGATCTCTCAGGCCGCGTCGAAGGTGCGCCCACGCGCGAGCTCGATGAATTGGCCGAGTCGCTCAACAGCATCGGGCAGGGCCTGCGCGACACGCTGGGCCGGGTGCGCGGCGTGGCCGAGAGCGTGGCGCAGGTGATCGACCAAATCTCCCGCAGCGCGTCGACCACCACCAGCGGCGCCTCCACCGTGCTCACGCGCGTGGAAGAGACGTCGAGCGCGATGGTGGAGATGCTCTCGAGCTTGAAGGGCATCGCTCAGAACGTCGAGGTGCTCTACCAGTCGGCCGAAGAGTCGAGCTCCAGCATCATGGAGATGTCGACCACCAACGACGAGGTCGCGGCCAACGTGCAGAAGATGGCGGCGTCGGTCGAAGAGACGACCTCGGCCATCGAGCAGACGACGTACTCGATCAAGGAGGTCGCGCGGAACGTCGAGGACCTGCTCAAGAACACCGAGACCACCTCGTCTTCCATTCGCGAGATGGACATCGCCATCGGCCAGGTCGAGACCAACGCCTACGAGACGGCGCGGCTCTCGGAGCAGGTGTCGAAAGACGCCGAGACCGGCATGGAGTCGATCCAGAAGACGATCGTCGGCATCGACCGCATCAAGGAGTCCAGCAAGACCGCGTCGAGCGTGATCGAGCAGCTGGGTCGCCGCATCGGTGAGATTGGCAACATCGTCGACGTGATCGACGACGTGGCAGAACAGACCAACCTGCTCGCGCTCAACGCAGCCATCATCGCTGCGCAGGCGGGCGATCACGGTAAAGGCTTCGCGGTGGTGGCCGATGAGATCAAGGATCTCTCGGAGCGCACCGCGGCCTCGACCAAGGAGATCGCCGAGCTCATCCGCGCGGTGCAATCAGAGTCACGCAACGCAGCGACTGCCATGAACACCGGCGTACGCAGCGTCGAAGAGGGCGTGGTGCTCGGCCGGGAAGCCGAAGGGGCGCTGCGCAAGATTCAGGAGTCTGCGAAGAACTCGACGCAGATGGTCAAGGCCATCGCGCGTGCGACGGTCGAGCAGGCGCGCGGCAGCAAAGACGTCACCGCGGCGGTCGAGCGGGTGCGCGACACCATCGAGCAGATCAACAAGGCCACCAACGAGCAGGCGCGCGGCTCGGAGCAGGTGATGAAGGTGGCCGAGCAGATGAAGCTGCTCACCCAGCACGTGAAGCGCTCGGTGGAAGAGCAGAGCCACGGCGGCAAGCAGATCAGCCGCAGCATCGAGAACATCAACGAGATGGTGACGCACCTGAACCGCGCGCAGAAGGAACAGACGCGCGGCACCGAGCAGGTGCTCAAGGCGATCGAGACGATCCGCGCGGTGGCCGATCAGCAGAACCGGTCGGTCATTCAGTTGGAAGAAGCGATCGAGACGCTGCGTAACCAGGCCGACGTGCTCAGAGGCGAAGTCCGCCGCTTCCGCGTGTAAGTCCCTCTATCTTCCC
>JAYTAT010000291.1:0-1808 GCA_043737315.1 Archangium sp. | reverse complement strand
CGCAGCTCGAGGCGAACAAGACCAGCAGCAAGAATCTCATGAGCCGCGTCTACTCGCTGACCGACACGCACCGGTACCTCGAAGAGCGCGCGCTGATTGCCGGCGTCGACTGCAGGAAGAGCCCGCTCGAGCGCTGCGATGCGCTTCTTGCTCAGGGAAGTTTTCGCGCACGTCGAGGGCCTTTCAGTTTCGGGCACGACTTCACGCAGGTCACCAGCGCCGGAACAGGCGTGTCATCAAGCGACCCGACGCGCGAAGAGTTCCTTCGAGCGGGTTTGCGCCGCGACGATCATCCGGCTCGAACTCTGCGTTTCCGAGCGCACGCGGGCGTCTTCTTCATCGCCTGGGCCCGTCGTCCCGATTCGCTTTGAAGGGCAGCCCCGAACTTCGACCGCTGCTTCGTGCTCATGGCGTTCACCCGATGAAGCGAGAAGGTGTGTCCTTCAGCGAAGCGGCGCCCACCGCGTCACACCACGCAAGCCAGCGTTCCTTTGGAGCGCCCTTCCACTCCAGCTGCTCGAGCGTCTGGGGCAGCGGCACGTCGGCGCGCAAGGTGGCCAGCGTGCGATAGAGCATCGCCTGCTGCCGTTCGCGGGCGAGCACGATGGCGAGCTTCTCCCCGCCGCGCGGCCGCACCTTCCAGTCGGCCACCTTGTCGGGAATGTCTTCGAGCTTCGGGTGCGCCGCGAGCACCTCGACCGTCGACTTCTCGCCCCAGCCGTCGAGCCCGGGAATGCCGTCGGCGGTGTCTCCGACCAGCGCCAGAAAATCAGGCACGCTGCCGGGCTTGAGGTGTTTGTCCTTCCACTGCGTCTCCTGGGTGATCACCTTCCGGCGAATGCGATCGACCTGCACGATGCGCTCGCCCGAGAGTACCTGGCCCAGATCCTTGTCGGGCGTGAGAATACGCACCTGCTCGACCCGGGGGTCCTTCTCGAAGCGGAGGGCGGCGGTGGCCAGCGCGTCGTCGGCCTCGAACTCCTTCATGCTCCACATCACGACGCCGAGCGCAGCGACCGCCTCTTCCACGTCGTCGAACTGACCACGCAACGCGGGGTCCATACCGGCGTCGGTCTTGTAGCCATCGAACAGCGCGTTGCGGAACGAGACGATGGGGTTGTCGAAGGCGACCGCCACGTGGGTGGCGCGTTCGCTGGTCTCCTGCAGCAGGTAGATGAGCGACTGCACCACACCCACCGTCGCCTTGAGGTCCCTCCCCTGAGGCGAGGTGTGCGGGGGCCGCTTGCTGAAGTGCGCGCGGAACAGCTCGAACGTGCCGTCGACCAGGTGAACGCGCACGAGGTTCAGGCGTCGCCGCAGAAGCGTTGGTAGACGGGGCTCTCCTCGTCTTTGCCTTCGTGCTCGTCGATCACCGCCTGCACGCGTTCGAGATCCTTGGTCATCTTGTCGTGCTCGAGCTCGGGCTGATCGAGCAGGAGCTCGAGCGACTCACGCCACGGATAGAGCACGTCGAGCTTGTTGGCCGCTTTGCCTTCATTGGCGAGGCACAGCTCGACCACCTTGGCGAAGTCGCCTGCATCGAGGGCCACGTAGATGGGGCGCAAGACGGGCTCTGCCGGGAAGAGATCGATCAACGCGCTGAAGTCGGAGTCTTTGCGAAAGCCGTCGAAGTCGGGCTCGAAGCGGGCGAGCGTGCGCACCGCGATGGTGCCAGCCGCGTTGTCGAGCGCCTTTTGCAGATGCGAGAGCACCTGCGGCTTCTTGCCCAGGCGGGCCATCAGACGCGCGGCCAGGTAGTGCGATTCAGGGTCGGTCGCGTCGACGGCGAGCGCGCGCTTGAGGAAGCC
>JAYTAT010000290.1:0-1809 GCA_043737315.1 Archangium sp. | reverse complement strand
ACAAGCCCCAGGATCTGGTCGCCAACCGCTACCTCATCAAAGACATCGTCGGCGCGGGCCCGCTGGGCTTCGTCTTCCGTGCGCACGACAAGGAACTCGACGTCGAGGTCGCCCTCAAGGTGATCAACCCGCGGCTTCTCCAGTCGGTGGATGAGCGCAAGCAGTTCGGCAAGCAGCTTCGGCTGGCGCGCAAGCTCTCGCACCCGAACCTGGTGCGGGTCTACGAAGAGGGCGAAGACTCCGAGCGCCCGTACTTCACCTCGCAGTTCCTCGACGGCCTCACCCTGCGCAAGATCATCGACCTGCGCCTGCAGAAGGGTCAGTTCTTCTCGCTGGGCGAGATCGAGCCCATCCTTTCCCAAATCTGCTCTGCCCTGGATGGCGCGCACAAGGTCGGCCCGCACAGCAACCTCAAGCCCGACAACGTGCTGGTGCTGCCCGACCTGCTCAAGGTGACCGACTTCGGCCTGGGTTTGGCCATGCCGCGGCTGCCGTTCACGCAAGCGATGAAGGCGCGCAAGGCCGATCGGTACCTCGCGCCCGAGCTGATCGAAGGCAGTGAAATCGACGGCCGTGCCGACGTCTACTCAGTCGGCGTCATCCTGGGAGAGATGCTCTCGGGGCTCACGCCCGACGGCTCCATTCCCGAGCTGCAGCGCCGCAATCCCGAGGTGCCCCCGCAGCTCGAGGGCATTTACCGCAAGGCGCTCAACAGCAACCCCAACGCGCGCTTCAAGACCGCCGGCGACATGATGGGCGAGATCCTCGAGCTGTCCCGCAAGCTCGCGCCGCCCGCGCCCCCGAAGGTGAGCAAGCCCGAGCCCGCAAGTGGCTCTGCGCCTGCGCCCCGGCCGCGCACCACCACCGGCATGCTGCAGCTCTCGCCCCGCCGCGAGAACAAGCCGCCGCCGCCGGTGCCCGAGCTTCCGCCGCCGCCTCCGCCCGGGACCGGCGAGTCGTTCATGCCCGACTCGACCCAGGAGGTCGATCCAGCTCAACTCCAGCGCGCGCTCAAGAACGCCAACGACGTCGACTTCAAGAAAGACCGCGAGTCCACCGAGGTCATCGACTCGGGCATGTTCATCGCGCAGCTCGACCACGAAGACGGGGTCGAGACGCGCGCGATGATCGAGACGGTCGCGTCGCCTCCGCCGCCTGTCGCGGCGCCGCCGCCGGTCTTCCAGTCGCAGACCCGCAAGCCGAACCGCACGTGGATGCTCGTCGCGTTGTTGGTGGTCGCGGGCGTCGGCGTGGGCGCGGGGGGCGGGTTCCTGCTCATTCAGCGCCAGCGCCAGCAGCAGCAGCAACAACAGCAGCACCCGGTCGACCTCAACCCCAACCCGACCGGTGTGGTCGAGCCGACCCCCGATGAGATCGCCGCGAAGCTCGCCGCCGATACTGCCGCCGCCGATACTGCCGCCGCTGATGCTGCCGCCGCTGATGCTGCCGCCGCCGATGCTGCCGCCGAGAAAGAGAAGGAGCGCGTCGCCGCTGTCGCGCAGAAGGCCACCGACGACAAGGTGGTTGCCGAAAATGCCGAGGTCGAACGCCTCGCCGCCGAAAAGGCGCTCAAGGAAAAAGACAAGCCACAGGCCAACGCAGAACGACTGGCGAAGGAAGCCAGAGAAACGGCGGCCCGGGAAAAGGCAGAGAAGCTGGCCGCCGAGAAAGAAGCCCGTGAGGCCACCGCCAAAGAGAAGGCGGAGAAGTTCGCTGCCGACAAGGTCGCCGCAAAAGAAGCTGCCGAGAAGCTCGCCGCCGAGAAGAAGGACAAGGGCGAGAAGGTCATCGTCGCTGCCGTCACGCCGC
>JAYTAT010000289.1:0-4692 GCA_043737315.1 Archangium sp. | reverse complement strand
CGGCTCAGCGAGTCGGTGTGCTTCTTCGTGGTCTTCGGCTTTCCAAGGCGGGCCGTCATCGCGGCCAGCAACGTCGCATAGGCATCGGCGTGCTTCTCGGCTTCGTCCGCGAAGTCGGGCAGCTCCAGGCGTACGGCCTGCAACTTTCCGCCGTCGACCTCACGCTGCACGGTGGCCTTCTTCGGGAAGGCGCCCTTCGCGTCCTTGAACTCGAGCTCGGTGTCGCTCTGCTCTTCGGTCTTCGAGCCCAGCGTCACCTCGAAGTGTTTGGCGATGAGCGTGTCGAGCGAAGCCGGCACCTTCATCGTGGTCTGCCGGGGCGCCTCGACCGAGGCGATCCGCGTGCCCTTCGCCAGCCCGAGGTTGACCACGATGGTTCCGCCGAAGTTCGGGCTGTTGCGGATGCTGACCGAAAGCGTGCTCTTGAGCCCCGCCTCGATGTTCCAGGCGCGCTCCTCGTTGCGCTTGAGCAGACGCGGCTTGCCGAACTCCGCGGTGAACAGCTCGTGGATCGCCAGCACCAGAGACTCAGCCCCGCTCTTGCGCTCGATGACCAGGCGCGCTTCTGAGAGCAGCCCTGAGCTGGGGTCGAGCGTCCACACGGCTTCGATGCCGTCCTGGCTGCCCTGGGCGAAGCTCCAGCGTTCGACCGAGCTGGGCCGGAACCACGAAGGCTTCTTGAGCTGTTCGCGGGGGGTACCCAGCGCAAGGCCGAGGGCCTGGTGGTTGGAGAGCAGCAGGGCTTTGAGCGAAGGAGGGATTTCCATGTCGAGGGCTTCCCTTACGCGCATTCCCTGCCCGCTGCGAACGATCCCGTCAGTGGGGCCCCAGGAGCGGCCGTTTTCGGCGTTTCAGCGGCAGTAGCCCGAGGTGTTGCACGTGCCCGTCGCGCAGGCGACCGACTGACACCTCGGCAAGCACACGCCCTGGCTGCCGACGCCGTTGCTGTAATCGCAGACGTACCCGGTACGGCAGGTCGACTGACCCGACCCGGGCGAGGTGCAGTCTTGCAGGCACTGGCCCAGGGGTGTGCACCAGCCCGAGGCGCCCGCGAAGAAGCCGCCGCACACCCGTTCGGTGAGGAGGCAGGTGCCCGTGCAGTACCCGCCGCCCGGCCACGAGGTGCGGCACTCGGCGGAGCCCAGAATCGGCTGGTAGCACTCAGAGGTCGCGGTGCATGGCGAGCCGGTGCCCAGATCCGTCGCGCTGCAGACCTGACTGGCGTTGCACTGCGAAGGCGAGCCGCACGTCGAACACGCCGCGCCTCCGGTGCCGCAGGCCGCGTCGACCCGGCCCGCCACGCAGGTGCCGTTCGAGCAACAGCCGTTGGGGCAGGTGGCCGAGCCGCACGAAAGTATCGCGCCTTCCGTCCCCAGCACGCTCACCGTGCCCGCGGGCGTGGTGGGGGTGTCGATGATCACGAACAACGTCACGGTGGAGCCGGTGGTGTTGTTCCACGCGGCGCTCTCCGTCACGCCCGCGGCCCCCGCGTTCGAACCCGTCACGCAGGTGCGTGAACCACACGCGGCGAGGCTGATGGCGAAGTTGACGGTCACATCGAGCCCGCTCGCCGGCGTCGCCCTGACGGTCAGGCTGCGGTTGTTGGGCACCGTGTACGAAAGCACGAAGTCGGGCCCGAGCGACGGCGTGACGCAGCCGGTGCCCACGCCCTGATAGTCATCCTCGTAGTTCGACGGCGTACGCGAGACCGACGTGCCGCTCACCGCGCTCACGGCCGAGCTGCAAGTCTCACCGGCCGAGGGGAGCGCCGAGCTGGCCGCCAGCGTGTACGTGCCGTTCGTGCCCGTCGCGCTGTAGTCGTCGACGATGATGAACACGGTCGCGGCGCTCAGGCCGGTGTTCGTCCACGACACCGTCTCGGGCTGGTTCGCGTTGCCCGTGTCGATCGCCGCCACACACGAGGCGGTCGCTCCAACGCACGCCGTGGCTGAACCCGTCACCAGGCTCACCGTGGGGTCGAACGTGCTCACCGTGGGCGTCACCGTCACCGTCAACCGGTGCCCTGCTTGCACCGAGACCCGCACCACCCGGTCGATGCCCTGCGTTCCACTGCAGCCGTTGGTGCTGGTCGAGATGAAGTCATTCGAGAAGCCCGAGAGCGCCTGGCTCCTGGAGATCGGCAACGCGAGCAACGGCGCGTTGTCGCACCGGTCGCCCGTCAGTCCACCACCCGAGCAGCTCCCGCCGCTGCAGGTCTGCGCGCCCGAACACGTGCTGCACGCAGCGCCGCCCGCGCCACACGCAGAGCTCGAGGTGCCGCCCTGGCACACGTCGCCCTGGCAGCACCCGCTCGGGCACGTGCTTGCGTTGCAGGTGGCCACGCACGAGGCGCCGTTGCACACCTGGTTGCTCCCGCAGGCGCCACACGTCGCACCGCCCGTTCCACACGCCGCCTGCAGGGTGCCCGGCAGGCAGACGCTGCCCTGACAGCAGCCGCCGGGGCAGGTGGTGGGGCTACAGCTCGAGACGCACTGCGTGCCATTGCAGCTCTCACCCGAGCCGCAGCTGGCGCACTGGCCGCCGCCGGTTCCACACGCGCTGCTCGCCGTGCCCGGCTGGCAGACGTTTCCCATGCAACAACCGCTCGGGCACGTGGTGGCGTTGCAGACGAAGCGGCAAGCGCCGCCCACGCACGAGTCGGCGCCCGAGCAGCTGGTGCAGGTGTTCCCGCTGCTGCCACAGGCGCTGGTGGTGTTGCCGCCCAGGCACACGGTGCCCGAACAGCAACCGCCGGGGCAGGTGGCCGCGTTGCAGGTGGAGCCGCCGCTGCACACGCCTGCCGTGCAGGTCTGATTGCTGGCGCAGACGCTGCAATTCTGCCCGCGCTGGCCACACGAGTCGGCGCTGGTGCCCGGCTGGCAGACGTTGCCTTCGCAGCAGCCGTCAAGGCAGTTCCCCGCGTTGCAGGTGCTGCCCCCGGTGCAGCGCCCGCTGGTGCAGCTCTGAGCGCTGCCACACGTGTTGCACGTCGCACCGCCCGCGCCGCAGGTGGTGGTGGTCAGCCCGGTCTCGCAGCGGTTGCCGTTGCAGCAGCCCTGGCAGTTGCTCGCGTTGCAGGTGCTCCCGCTGCACTGGTTGTCGGAGCACGTTCCATTGGTGCACGCGCTGCACCCCTGGCCACCACTTCCACACGCAGAGGTCGTGTTGCCCGGCTGGCAGACCCCGTTTGCGCAACAGCCGCCGCAGCTCGCGGGGCCGCAGGCGCCGGTGCCTCCACCGCCCCCCGTCGTTCCACCGCCCGTGCCGCCCCCGTTACCGCCGCCCGCACCGGTGCCGCCACCCGCGTTGCTGCCGCGCGGAAGGCAAAAGCCCACGCTGCAGAAGGTGTCCGTGCCGCACTGGTTGCAGGCCAGACCGCCCGCGCCGCAGCCGGTTTCGGCGGTGCCCGGAAGACAGGCGTTGGTGGTCGGGTCACAACACCCGGTACAGGTCGTGGTGCTGCATTTCGCGGGGGCAGCTGAAGAACACGCCGCGGCACAACCGAGCATCGAGAGGATCAGGAGAACGCGCATCACGTCGGCCCGACCCCCGGGCCTCGATCAAAGTGCACCTTTGTGGGACACCCCGATAGAGGTGCCGTCATGAGTCCCGAGAAGGTGGTGTTCGCGCAGTCGATGGAGGGCATCTACCGGGCGCTCACGCCACACACCCCCCAGGAGCGCGCGGCGTTCTTGAAGGCCGGGGTGAAGACCTGCGACCACTTCGATGCCGCCTACCCGATTCAGGTGTGGCTCGACATTCTCGATGCTTCCGCCGCCAGCCGCTTCGCCCATCTGCCCGAGCAGGAGCGCTATACCGAGGTCGGCCGCGTCTTCTTCCTGGGCTTTGGCAAGACCTTGATGGGCTCGGCGGTGCTGGGCCTGCTCAAAGTCATCGGCCCCCGGCGCACGCTCGATCGCCTCACCCGCAATTTTCGCAGCGCCAACAACTTCACCGTGGGCACCTTCGAGTCACTTGCCCCCAATCACCACAAGGTCCACATCAACTGGACTGCGCGGCCGGGCTTCTACCTAGGTCTCATCGAGTCGGGCTGCGCCCACGCCGGGGCGAAAGAGCTGAGCGTGACCGTTCTAGAGACCAAAGACCTCGGCACCTTTTATGAAGTGAGGTGGGCTTGAGATGAAGTGACCATTCGGTCATATTTGGCTCCTCATCTCGAGGAGGCACATCATGTTGGGTATCCCGCTGGGTCTGGCCGCGTCGAACGCCGGTGAATGGTTTCTTCACAAACACATGCTTCACGGCCTGGGCCGGAACCGGAAAAGCTTCTGGGCTTTTCACTGGCACGAGCATCACCGCGAGGCCTTCAAGAACGACATGAAGGATCCGCAGTACACGCGCAGCGTCTTCACCTGGTCACCCCAGGGGAAAGAAGCGCTGGCGCTCGCGCTCGGTGCGGTGGCCACCCTTCCGCTCTTTCCCGTGGCGCCGTTCTTCGCGGGCGCGGTGTGGTTCTCGATGCTCAGGTACTACCGGATTCACAAGAAGAGCCACCTGGACCCTGCGTGGGCGCGCGAGAACATGCCGTGGCACGTCGACCACCACATGGGCAAAGACCAGAACGCCAACTGGTGCGTGACGCACCCGTGGTTCGACTACGTGATGAAGACCCGCAAGCCCTCCCTGGATGATCCCAGCGGCGCGTTGCCCGAAGGCGCCAAAGGCGGGCTG
>JAYTAT010000288.1:0-1811 GCA_043737315.1 Archangium sp. | reverse complement strand
TGTTGCTCTCTGCCAAGACAGAGCTGCGCCAGTTCAGCAGCAAGCTCTCGCGCGCCGACGTGATTGCCACGCTCAAGTTCCTGGTGGTGGCGGTGGTGGCGTTGCCGGTGTTGCCCAACGAACCGATGGGCCCGTACGGCGTGCTCAACCCGTTTCGCATCGGCGTGATGGTCGCGCTGATCGCCGGCGTGGGCTTCGTGGGGTACGTGGCGATGCGGCTGTGGGGCGCGGGCAAAGGCATGCTGTTGACCGGCGCCGTGGGGGGCCTGGCCTCGAGCACCGCGGTGACCCTGGCCGCTGCCGCGCGCGCGAAGCAGGCTCCCGAGCTGGCGAAGTTGAGCGCGCTGGCGGTGATCATCGCCTCCACCGTGATGTGCACCCGGCTGCTGGCGGTGCTCTTCATCGCTGAGCCGCGTCTGGGCAAGCAGCTCATCGTGGCGCTGGGAGCCATGGCCGCGGTGGGGTTGGCGATGACCGTGTTCTTCTACCTGCGGGGTGACGGGAAGAGCAGCGAGCCTGGCTCCGTGGTGCTGGAGAACCCCTTCGAGCTCACTTCAGCGCTCAAGTTCGGCGCGTTGTTCGTGGTGGTGCTCATCGTCTCACGCTGGGCGCAGAGCACCTTTGGCACCAACGGCACGTACGTGACGGGGCTGCTGGCGGGCACGACCGACGTCGATGCCATCTCGTTGTCGATGGCCAACCTGGTCAAGTCTGGGGAGATCGAGGTGGGCGTGGCGCGCAACACCGTCGTGCTGGCCGCCGCCAGCAACACGGTGGTCAAGGCGATCATGGCCCTGGTGCTGGGCGGAGGCGTGATGGGCAGGCGGGTGATCATCGCCTCAGCCGGAATGTTGGTGGCTGGAATGGCCGTCATCATCGCGAGCTGAAAATTCCTTCTCCCCTTTCCCCCGCGTCCCCGTATTTTCAACGGGTGCTCTCGCTCGATACGAAGTTCGTGCGGGCGCTGCGTCAACGTGACGCGGCGGCCTTCGAGGCACTCGTGCGTGCATTTCTTCCGCGGGTGAGGCGCATGGCGATGCAGTACTTCCAAAGCCCCTTCGAGCAGGAAGACGCGGTGCAGGAGGCGTTCACGCACCTGTACGCACACCTCGACGCGGTCGATCCCCTGCGCGCGGAGTCGTTGCCCGGGTGGGTGGTCACCTCGGCGCGTAACCGCATTCTCGATCTCGCCCGACAGAAACGGCCCATCGCAGCGGTCGAATTGACCGACGACCTCGTGGGGGAAGAAGAGGGCAAGGGCCTCGAAGGGGTGGTGAGCGCCGAGCTGCGCGGGGTGATGACCGCCTTCGAAGAGAAGCTCAAGCCCGCCTACCGCGCGTACTTCCGCAGCGTGTTCATCGAGGGGCGTGACTGGGAAGAGGCGCGGCTGGCCCTGGGCTTGTCGCGGTTGCGCACGAAATATCTCAAGTCGGTGTTGATCAAGCTGCTGCAACGCCACGGGCCACTGCTCGAGGTGTTGGGCCGGGGGAAAGACGCATGAGCCACGTCCGTTCGCAGATAGACGACGTGTTGAGTGGTCGCGTGCTCTCGGCCGCAGGCGACGCTTCGTTCCGCGATCACCTGCGCGCGTGCGCTTCGTGCCGTGAGCACTACGATCGCACGGCGGGCGTGTTGCGACTGGCCCGGGGCAGTGCCCACGCCCTCGCGCCCGGCGAAGCGCAGCGCATGGAATTTCGGGCGGTACGGCTGGCCAGACCCGTCGGTGAGACCGCGCGTTTTCCGTGGCTGTTCGCGTTTGCGGGCGGGGTTTTGGCTGCAGCGGTGGTGCTCACGGTGCTGGCCTGGCCCCG
>JAYTAT010000287.1:0-4698 GCA_043737315.1 Archangium sp. | reverse complement strand
TGCCGGTCGCGAAGACCTTCCCCCAGCCGCTGCTCTGGCAAAGCAATCCCTCCGCGTGCGGGCCGACCGCCGTGGCCAATGTGTTGCGCTCATCAGGCTCCACCACGACCTCCGATGAAGTCGCGGCACATGGAAGCGGCTGCTTCTCAGGCATCTGTTTCGGAGGCCTGACCCTCGCCCAACTCGAGGAGGCCGCACGCGCGACCGCCCCCGGCTGGAAGGTGGCCGAACTTCACCCCACGACCCTCGAAGAATTTCGCACCGCGCTGCGCCAGTCCAACGAGCCTGAACGAAGATTCATCATCAACTTCACCCGGCGCCCCCTCTTTGGCTCAGGTGGCGGCCATCACTCGCCCCTCGGTGGGTACCTCGAAGCGGAAGACCTCGTCTTCGTGCTCGACGTGAACGAAAATTTCGGCCCCTGGTTGGTCTCGAGCGCGCGCCTCTTCGAAGCGATGAACACGGTGGATTCCTCGAGCGGTGCGAAACGAGGCCTGCTGCACATGACGGTGCAGTGATCGAATGAAGCCTTCCTTACGGGGCCGAAAGCGCCACGTTCACGTCGCGTAGAATCTGCTGGTTGATCTTCCGTGCGGCGTAGTTCCAGTCGCGCCCCGAGCCGACGCTCCCGGTGCCCTGGAGCATCAGCTGCTCTGGCCCTCGATACAGCAGGTGCAGCGTGTCGAGCACCAGCGCGCCTGCGCCAAAACCCACCAGGATGCGCGCCGCTTTGCTGCCCGGTTTGTAGTCGACCACCTTGATGATCAGCAGAAACCGGTTGGGCCCGGGCACGAACGTCTCGGGGTTCGCCGACATCACCAACTGGTAACCAGCAGCGAGAAGAATGGAGTGCAGGTCGGGCTCCATGAAGCCGACCACCTGCGCGACCTGGTCTCCGTTCACCAACTCAGAGTTGCGATCGAAGTAGATCTCCAGCGTGTACGGGGAACCATCAGGCGCACGCGCCGCACGCTGACTGGCGCAGGCGGTCAAACCCAGCACCGACACGGCGAGCAGCGTTCTGAAGAACATGAGCCGCACCCTCTCGGGTTTCACGGAGCAGGGCGAGCGATTTCGAAGTCGGCGGTGCTCACAGGCTCCCTGGCATGGAGATCTTGCTTCGTTCGAAGGGGTGATGGGACTCTGTCAGCCCATGCAGCCCAACTACGACGCGTTGATCACCGCCTCTGAGCGGGTGTGTTGGACGTTGGACGAAGTCATTCCGAAAGACCGTGGGCTGGATTTCACCAAGTCGTTCTTGCCTGAAGGGCTCGTGCTCGCAGGGGCAGCGCCGTTCTTGTCGGCGCCCGAACGCCTCAAGCTCAACCAGGTGCGGGGCAACTCGTACGCGCACCTCTTGCAATTCATCGAGGAGTACATCGTCGCCACGTGCATGCAGCACGCCCAGGCCGAGGTCTTCGGAGACGAGACCAATCTGCGCGCGATGCTCCGGTTCGCCGAGGAGGAGGTCAAACACCAGCTGCTCTTCAAGCGTTTCCTCGCCGTCTTCGCGAGGGGCTTCGGCTCTCCGTGCGCGGGCATTCCTGCACAGGAGGCCGTGGCAGGCGTCATTCTCTCGAAGACGCCGATGGCGGTGATGACCATCACCTTGCACCTCGAGGTGATGACGCAGCAGCACTATTTGCAGTGCGTGTCGAACGCCGACGAGCTCGACCCCACCTTCAAGTCGATGCTCAAGAGCCACTGGGCCGAAGAGGCGCAGCACGCGCGCATCGACGCGATCATCCTGCGCAAGCTCGCCGCCACCAGCACGCCGCAGATGCGCAACGAAGCCGTGCGCGACTACCTTGGCCTGCTCGACGCGCTCACCGAACTGCTCGGCCAGCAGGCAGAGCTCGACGTCACCAGCCTCGAACTGGCCATCGGCCGCAAGCTCCCCGGGGGCGATCGTGCGGCGCTGCTGGCCAGCCAGAAGACGGCCTACCGGCAGACGTTCATCACCTGGGGCATCACCAACCGGATCTTCGTCGAGACGGTTCAGCAGGTGTTTCCCGAAGACATCGGCCTCATCGAGGCTCGCGCCGCGCTGCTGGCTGCATGAACGGGACGACGTCGAAGGACCACAAGACGGTCTTCACCTTTCTCGTGACGTCGAGGCTCACGAAGATGCTGGGCGAGGTGAAGGGCGCTGAGGTGCTCGCTGAGGTTTTGCAGAAGCTCGGCAAGAACACGGTCGGCACACCCGATGAGCTCAGACGCGTCGCCGATGAGCTGATCTTTCGCGGCGGTCTCATCGGGATGATTGGGCAGGCCCTGTTGAACGAGGCGCTGTTGCGCGGCGCGGGGCGCTGAGCCGACTGCGTTTCTCGCCAGCTTGAATACAACGCACCTTCGTACGTACGACGCGCGCATGCTCTTTCGCGCGATCCTGATCAGCCTCGTGGTGGCCGCACCTGCTCTTGCCGAATCAGACGACTGCCGCGCGGTGAAGCGAGTGCGCGCGCTGGCAGCCAGCAGCAACGTCGACACAACCGGGCTCTCTGGGCTCGAGCTTCAGCACTGTGGCCGCCCCAGCCGGGCCACCTGCCAACAGCTCGAGGAGTTCTGGATGCTCTCACTGGCGCTCCAACAACCCGAGTCGACCACCACCGCGCTCGAGGCGCAGCGGGCGGTGTGGTGCGCCCGCGAAACGGATCCCACGCGGCCGCTGCAGTGGCCCGACGGGCAGACGCTGCGCAGCACCTCGGGAACCCTCAGCTGGCCCAACGAAACCATGGCGCGCAGCAGCTCAGGCAGCTGGTCTGCGCCCACCGGCACGATGGTGCGTTCATCGTCAGGCTCGCTGAGCTATCCGACCGGCTCGTTGGCGCGCTCGAGCTCGGGGCGGTGGATGCTCTCTTCCGGCGAGCTCGCTGAAGAAGGCCGCATCGCGAGCCTGGCGTGCACCAACGACGTGACCTGGTGCCGCTTCTTCCTGGCAGAGATCGCTCGCACCGCCGGGCTCGCCCGCGAGTTCGCGCAGCTGGGCCTGGGGGTGCTGGCGAGCCGTTGATTGCGCGCTCGGAGTGTCCCTCACGCAAGAGCGATCAGGGGTCGATGGCCTTACCGGCCCCGCTCACGTGTGCACCCGCGGCAAACCAATCAGCCGCCGCAGCCGAGATGCGGCGCAACGCAGCGGGGTCGTTCTTGTAGATGTTGAAGCACTCGGCGAAGTGTTCCTTCACGTTCGACTTCCCGTAGCTCGTCGGTGACTGCCTGGGGTTGAGCACCGACGCGAGCGCCTTCTCTGCCGGTCGGCCGCCCTGCGCGTTGAGGCGGTCGTTGGCCAGCATCTGCTTCACCAGGCGATCGGCCTCCTTGAAACGGGTGTCGGTCTCTGCTCTGAGCTTCGTGTACGTCTGCTCGAGCGCCTTGAGCTCAGCCATGCCCTTGGGGGTGGGTTTGGGTCCCAACTCGATGGCCTTGTCGTTGAACGCCTTCACGGCCGCGTCGACCTCGGGTTGAAGGCGTTTGTACTCTGCGGCCGCAGCCTTGCTGATCAGCCCCCTCTCGCGAAAGCGCACGTCGGCCAGCGCGTGACCCAACTCGTGGATGATGACCGCGACCGCGTCTGCACGAGGCGCCTGCGGGGTGCCGGTGAACATCTCGTCGGCGAACAAGAAGGCGGCGTCGTAGACGAAGACGCAGTTCGTCGCGTCGCCTCGCTCGTACTTGGCGCGGTGAACGCCATCCTTCTTCGCGCGGCGGAAAGGCAGGCCCCGCAGGAGCGCGAGCTCTTCTTTGCTCAACAACGACAGCGCCTGATGCACCACCGAGTAGGCACGCCCATCCCATGGTTCGTCGAGAGAGGTGAACTCGCCCACGTCGAACTGGCCGCGAATCTTCTCGGCCGTCATCGACTCATCGACGAGCGACTTCACCGGGGGGCCGCTCTCGAAGGTCACCACGCCGTCCGGCTCCCAGATGACGGTGACCGGCACGCTGGTGCCATCGGGCTGCGGCACGAGCACGTCGACCTCTGCACCGACCATCTTGCGGCCGAGGATGGAGAAGAGGGCCACCCGCTCGGCGCGGCTGGTGTCGTTGAGTGAATCGGTCGCGGGATCTGCCTTGTTCCACACCACCTTCGACGGTTCCCCTTTGCGCTCGAGCGTGGTGACGCCGTAGCGCCTGGTGCAGGCGACCACCTGCTGCGCGAGGGCGGCATCAGGTACCGATGCGAGCTTCTGCATCTGCAGCGTGCCCGAGCCGTAAGAGAGGTCAGCGGCGAGAAGCAGGAGAACGAGACTGGTCATGACCCCGAAGGTAGACCAGCCCGCTGCGCGATCATCGACGCATCTTCAAAGAGACCACGCGCAACGAGGTGAGCTGATGCAGTGCGCGCGAAGAACCTTTGTCGGTGCTGACCACCAACCGAAAAGGCCCCAGGTTCGGCGCGAGCGGTTGGCCATCCATTTCCCAGACGATGAGCGCGGTGGTGGCACCCAGGGTCTCCAGCAGTTCCCCGATGCTGAAGACGGCCTCGAACCCATCCGCGGCGGTCGCGATGACGGCGCCGCGCAGGCCCTGGTGCTTCACCTTCGGGTCGACCTGAGGTCCGGTCGCGCCCTCGGTGTAGCCCAGCCAGAGCAGCACCTTGTCGAGCCGCACGCCGGTCACCTTGTGCGCGCCGCGTTTGTCAGACCAGTCGATGGTCACAGCACCGATCGCCTGCAGCTCTTTGACCGAGAGCGAGGC
>JAYTAT010000286.1:0-1815 GCA_043737315.1 Archangium sp. | reverse complement strand
CGAGCACGGCGCCATCGCTCCAGGTGGCCACCGCGTGAAAGCGGTTCGGGCCCCCGATCGACGAGCTGGGGGAGTGCCACATGCGGCGCGGGTACTCGCGCACTTCCAGCAAGACCACGTGAGCGTCAGTGACCTCGAAGGTGACTTGAGCGCTGACTGCGCCGAGCCGGAGTTCGATCTCCGTGGTGCCCAGCCGCGCGCCGGTGACCGTGATGCGGCCGTTCGCCTGGGCGGTCGTCACTGCAGCGCCGTGGAACCGGGAGACCATCGGCGAGAGGTTGAGCACGGAACCGTCAGAGAACGAGCCGCTCACCATCAACGTCGCTTCCTGGCCCACCACGAGCCGGCCGAAGCTCAGCGTCGCGTTCATCTCGGTGAGCACCGGGGCGGTGACCACCACGTCGTACGTCGCTTCGTGACCGCCGTAGTACGCGATGATCGTCGCGGCGCCCATCTCGTGCGTGGTGACCGTGCCGTCAGCTGCGACCTCAGCGAAGGAAGGGTGCGTCGAGGCCCAGCGCGCTGCGGTGCTCACCACGGCACTGCTGCCGTCTTCGAAGTCGGCCAGCAGCTCGAGCGAACCCGGGCGACCCGCGGGGAGGTGCAGCGCGGGCAGGGTGAAGTGCACGCCGACGACGGGCCGGGGATCCACCACCAGCTCGATCGACACCTCGGCCTGGTTCCAGCTCGCGGTGATGCGCGCGCGGCCGTCGGCGCGGGCGAAGAGGGCACCCGTCGCCGAGACCTCGACCACGTTGGGCTTCGAAGAACTCCACGCGGCGAGGCTCGAGACATCGCGGCGTGAGCCATCGGAGAACGTGGCCTCGACTTTCAGCGGCCACGTCGAGCCCGGGCTCAGCGCAACCCACGGTCCATTGAGCGTGAGCGCGCGGAAACGCGGTTCGACGACCGCGAAACGCGCGTCGGCGGCCTGGGAAAAGTACTGAACGCGGACCGTGCCGAAGCCCTTGTCGACGCCCTTCACCACGCCGGCACGCTGCAGCTTCACCGTGCCTTCCGCGCTCCAGCTCGCCTGGTCGGTGACGTCGATCACGCTGCCATCAGAGAAACGCGCCCGGGCGCTGAACTGCCGCGTGTCGCCGCGCGTAAGCTCAGCCGAGTCGGCGCTCGAGAGGGTCAGTGACTCCAGCGTCGCGCCGGTGACCTGAATGTTCACCGGCACGTGCCGGCCTTCGAACACGCCTTCGAAACGAGCGAGCCCCACGCCGTTGAGCTGCGCGATGCCGCTGCTGCCGATCACCCCGACGTTCGAGTCGAGCGTGGTCCAATCGGTTTTGGCGCTCACGTTGAGCTTGCTGCCGTCGCTGTAGACCGCGATCGCCCGGAGCTGCAGGGCGGTGCGGGTGGGGAACTCTTGACCCGGCACTTCGACGGTGAGCTGCGCGAGGGTGATTTCCGGGGCGGGCGAGGCCGGTTGATTGCACGCGGCGAGCACGAGCGCGGCGAGGAGCAAAGGAGTTCGCATGCGGCTGCTCTGAGCAACGCGCATGCCCGGCCGACTTCGCCGAGTTTCAAGGCACTCCCCGCCGCGCGGGTGGGTCAAGGTTCTGGCGCTGGTGGGACGGCGACCCGGAAAACGGCGACTCTCAAGAGACTGCGCCGCCCGACCGTGCGGTTGAAAGTCGGCAGTCGCCGGTCGCTTTCGCCTCAGGCCGTACATCGGTCGAGCCCCCGCCCGCGCGGCTCTCAGCGAGGGCCAGCGCGCCGACGAGCACCCATAAAAGCAGGCGTCGCACGCGAGGCTGCCCTCGCCACGTATAGACCGCATCTCCAACTGAGTTCAGCTACAACGCG
>JAYTAT010000285.1:0-4704 GCA_043737315.1 Archangium sp. | reverse complement strand
GATCACCAGGGGGCGGCCCAGCACTGCTTCAATTTTCTCACGCGACACGCCACCGGGCCGCAGCAGGCGCGGGGGGCTCTGGGTCACGTCGACGATGGAGCTCTCGACACCGACCGAGCTGCTGCCGCCATCCAGAATGAGATCGACCTCGTCACCCAGCTCGCTGCGCACGTGCGCGGCCGAGGTGGGGCTCACTTTGCCGAAACGATTCGCAGAGGGCGCTGCGACCCCACCGCCGAAGCGCTCGAGCAGCTCGAGCGCGAGCGGGTGTGCGGGCACCCGCAGGCCCACGGTGTCCTGCCCGCCGGTCACCACATCAGAGGCCCTTTCACTGCGTTTGACGATCAAGGTCAGCGGCCCGGGCCAGAACGCGCGGGCGAGCTGTTCTCCTGCTTCCGTCAGCTCGACGGCCCACTGCCGGGCGTGCTCCACGCTGGCCACGTGCACGATGAGCGGGTGGGTCGAGGGGCGGCCCTTCACCGCGAAGATGCGGCGCACCGCGAGGTCGTTCGAGGCGTCGGCGCCCAGGCCATAGACGGTCTCGGTGGGCAGCCCGACCAGACCTCCGGCACGGAGCACCTTCACGGCGCGAATGAGCTCAGGGGAAGAAGCCACCTGTTCTCTCTTGCCGGAATTGCGCCCACCGCGCCAGCCCGCTACAGGCCCGGGCTCATGCCTTCCCAGCCTTCGAAGAAGCTCGAGATTTTTCAGAACCCCGCCCCGGTGCGCGACTACGTCATCGAGTTCGACTGCCCCGAGTTCACCTGCCTGTGCCCACTCACGGGCCAGCCTGACTTTGCGCACTTCAAGATCAAGTACGTGCCTGACGAGAAGTGCATCGAGCTCAAGTCGCTCAAGCTCTACCTGTGGAGCTTCCGCGACGAAGGCTCGTTTCACGAAGCGGTCACCAACCAGATCCTCGAAGACATGGTGAAAGCCTGCGCGCCCCGCAGCATGACGGTGCACGGCCACTGGATGGTGCGCGGCGGCATCGTCACCGACGTGACCTGCCACTACGAGAAGAAGGGCAAGTCGAAGCGTTAAGCCGCGGGGTCGTAGTTCACGTTGCGCAGGCTGGCTTCGAAGTCGGCGAGTGGAATCAGCTCTTGGCGACCCCAGGGGTTGATGATCTTCACGTACTCGACGCCGTCTCGGTTCTCCGTACCGGTCACCAGCACCTTGTGACCGCCGGTGCCCCACTTGAGGCCCACCAGCACGTCGCGGCCAGCCTTCAGCTCTTCCAGCACGAACTGGGTGCCGGCCTTTTTCTCGGCGTCGCTCGAGGTGCTCTGGAAGGCGAAGTCGCGGCCATGAATGCTCTCGAGCAACACGTCGGCCTGCGCCGCCGTCAGCCCGCTCTTGCCGTCGAGGCTGCCGCCGACGTGTTCGTCTTCCTCGTTGTCGTAGTCGGCCAGCGCATTGCCCAGCTCCATCAGCGCAGGAGCCAGCAGCTTCTGCGACATGGTGCGCGAGGTGCCGTCGTCGATGACGCCCGGCTCGCGCTTCAGCACGTCTCCGCCCGCGGTGGTCACTTCGCCTTCGGGTGAAGCGAGGCCGCTGATCAGCCGCACGTATTCGGCAGGGTTCTGCTGAGCGAGCTGAATCTCGATGGACGTGGGTACGCAGGTGCCGCGGTTGCGCTGCGCTATCGCCTCGGGAACGGCAACTTCTTGCACGACATCAGCAAGAAGCTGCTGGCGGTCGATGCCGGTGGCGAGCTTCTGCTGGTTGAGCTTCGAGAGGTTTTGGAGCAGCGGCCCGGTGAGCTTGCCCTCGAGCAGCATGGTCTGCAGGGCGAGCGCGGCGACGGGATCTCCTTGCGGCCGGCCATCAGCGGGCGCGAGCAGCGTTTTCTTCACCGAGAGGTAGCGGGCGCGATCTTTCGAAGAGAGCGTGTCGAGCGCTGCACCTTCGAGCGCAACGTTGTCGGCGACCTGGCGGGCGGCTTCGTCGGCACGTGGGCCGTTGAGATCCTTACCGTCGTTCACGTGCGGCGCGTCTTCCACCACGATGTGCCCATCGGAGCCGGTGGTGCTCTTCACCGGACCTTCGAGCAGCTCACGCGCGCGCTTGATGGCCTCCCGCTTCGCGGTGACCGGAGGGAGGCGGCCGTCGAGAGCCGGGCCTTTCGCCTTCGCCACCTCGAAAAGGGCCTGCGACGGCTTCCTGACGACCTGCGCTGCGGCGACCGGGCGGGGCGCGGCGGGCTGAATTCGGAGGTTTTTCGGCTGCAGGCGCGAGATGGACATGCAGGGTTATCGGCGCGGTGTGGAAGACGGCACTTTCGCGGTGCTGTCGTGCGCATTTACACAGCGGGCCTCGATTACCGCGCAACGAGAGCCCCGCTGGTCCGTTCCCGTGGGTACAGGTGGTTGAGCTGCCCACACCCATCGCAGCTCAGCGGCCGAACAGCGCGAGGAAGCGTTGGAAGAGTCCCGTGCGCTGCGGGGGCGGGACAGGCGCGACGGCCAACGCCTTCGGATCGCTGATTTCTTCGACAGCACCACACAGCGCCAGCCGCTCGATGGGCTCGAGCCGCTCGAGCAGCTGATCTTCGAGCACTGCGATGCCCTGTTCAGGTGTTTGCGCGCCGGACCACACACCTTGCCAACGAATGGGGAGCAGCGGCTCTCGCTTGAGCAGCTCCAGTTCCTTCTGCACCTTCGCCCACGTCACGCTGGCGATGACGTCGAACGTGCGCGCGGGTGACGCAGCGGGCACGGGCCAGGTGGCATCGAGCGCAGCGCGGAACGCAGCGAGATCGGGGAAACGATTGCGCGAAAAGCGCAGGCCTCTTTGCAACACGGCCGCCACGGCGATGGGCAGGTCGGGGTGAACACTCAGTGGCACGCGCACTTCATCGCGGGTGTAGCGGGTCAGGCTGAGCATCGTGTCATGGCGCAGACCGCGGTACGGGTGATGGCCACCGGCGGCGACCTGCCACGCGAAAAGGCTCGCGCGCGTCACGAGTGAGGCGGCGGTTTGGGCTCGCCCCTGAATGCTCTCGGGGCTCATGTGAAAGATGAGCTCGAGCGGTATCTGCCCGTCGTGATCTTCGGCGAGCGACGCGTTCATCACGTTGACCAACCAGTGATTGAGCGCGCCCTGGGCGAAGCGCCAATGGCCGTCGATGGAAAGCCCGATGCTGAGATCAGAGAGCGGAATGTTCTCGGGGCCCGTAGGAAGAGCCGAGAGCCCTTCGCATACGTTCTCGATCACACAGCGCAGCACGTCGAGCGGCAGCACCCGGCCTGAGGCCCGCAGGCCGCCAAGAAGATCGCGCAGCGTGACGCCCACGAAGCGCTCGTAGATGAGGTGGGCTTCGGTGTTGGAAAACTCGGCGCTCAGCAGCCGCTGCCAGGTCGGAGGCAGGGTTCGGGCGAGTGCGACGATGGTGTTGGCTTCTTCGACCAGGTGGTGGTCGGCGAGGCCCGGGAGCACGCGCTCCATCACGAGCGGGGCCTGCACGTCGCCCCGCGGCGCCACCGGCACGGTTTCACTGACCCTGCCGATGTTGAGGGGGCTGCCGATCACCGACTCAGCATAGGGTGGCGCCGATGCCGGTTGACTCGTTGCCTGTCGTCGATCTGAGCGCACCCGATCAGCGGGCGTGCGTCGAAGCCGTTCGCGTGGCCAGTGAGCGCCACGGTTTTTTCTACATCGCAGGTCACGGCGTCGACCCTGCGGTGGAGCTTCGCCTCGAGCAGGCCACCGCGCGCTTCTTTGCGCTGCCACTCGAAGCCAGGCAGCGCATCTCGATGGCGAACGGCGGGCGTGCGTGGCGTGGCTGGTTTCCGCTGCAAGGTGAGCTCACTTCAGGGGCGGCAGACCTGAAAGAAGGGCTGTACCTCGGGGAAGAGCTCGGCCCCGACGACCCTCGCGTGCGCGCAGATTGGCCGATGCATGGCGCGAACCTGTTCCCCGCAGAGGTGCCTGAGCTGCGCTCAGCGGTGCTCGACTTCATCGCGGCTCAGACGCGGGTGAGTCATCGGGTGATGCGGGCGCTCGCCCTGAGTCTCGAGCTCGAGGCCGATTTCTTCGAGCGCCGGTTGACTCGCAAGCCGTTGCCGCTCTTCCGGATCTTTCACTACCCGAAGCCCAACGAGACCGATGCGAGCGGGTGGGGCGTGGGTGAACACACCGACTACGGGCTGTTGACGGTGCTGAAGCAGGACGACTGCGGCGGGCTCGAGGTGAAGACCCCCAGCGGGTGGATCGACGCGCCGCCCATTGCAGGAACGTTCGTGTGCAACCTGGGCGACATGCTCGATCGCATGACGGGTGGCAGGTATCGCTCGACGCCCCATCGGGTGCGCAACACGTCAGGTCGCAGCCGGTACTCGTGGCCGTTCTTCTTCGACCCGGCGTTCGACGCGGAAGTGGTGCCACTGCCTGGCGCGCTGGCCCGGCCTGTCGAACAAGATGCTGCCGAGCGGTGGGATCGCGCGAGCGTGCATGGGCTCAGCGGCACGTACGGCGAGTACCTCGTGTCGAAGGTCTCGAAGGTATTTCCTCAGTTGGCTCAGCGCGTGACCAGTTCCTGATTGAGCGGCGACTCGGTGGAAGCCTCGTACCTTCCGGGCCCTGCGTTCCACACCCGTCTCTGAATCCGCACGCGGTGCGCGGCTGGATCGATCTCGTACACGTGGTACCCGCAGCCCTGCTTCACGTGGAGATCCGTCGCGCTCCCCACACAAATCGCCG
>JAYTAT010000284.1:0-4707 GCA_043737315.1 Archangium sp. | reverse complement strand
TCGCCTGGCTTGGGGTGGCGTTGCCGTTTCTGCTGCTGATCACGCCCGCGCCCGACGGCAAGTCGTGGCGCCAGCGAGTGCCCGCGGTGGTGGGCGTGATGCCGGGCGTGTTGCTCTTCGTGTTGTGGATCGGCCTGCGCGTGGGTCAGCCGCAGGAGATCGCTCCGGGTCAGCCGTGGCGATCGTGGGGCCCGATGCTCTCGAAAGAAAACCTGGGCTGGAAGTCACTCGAGCAGAACGTGGGCGAGTTCATCTCGATGCCGCGTACGGCCGACGGCTCGGCGCAGATGACTGAGATCAGCTTTCCGATTCTCGCGGGCATGACGCCCGATGGGTCTGACCAGCGCGCGGTGAAGCTGGTGTTCCTGATCGCGCTGGGGGCGATGTTGTTCGGGTTCTCCCGCTCGCTGGGAAACGCCGTTCTCAGCGCACGCGCGGTGAAAAAGAAGGGCCTCGTGCCGCAATTGTTCGCGGGCCTGCGCGGGCTCTTCTCGTTGCCCGGTGAAGAAGGCCTCTTTGCGCGCTGGCGAATCGTGGGGCTCGCGGCGTTGGCGGTGATCCTCGACCTCGCCAAGCAATTGCTCGCGGGCCTGCGCGGGCTCTTCTCGTTGCCGGGTCAAGAAGGCCCCTTTGCGCGCTGGCGAATCGTGGGGCTCGCGGCGTTGGCGGTGATCCTCTACCTCGCCCTGCCCTTCGATATCCGCGGGTACATGTATTACCTGAACACGCGCTACGCCCATCTCGTCGCGGCGCTGCTGGTGTGTTCGGTGCCCGCGCTGCCATCGCTGTGGGACAAGCGCCTGGTGTTCCTCGCCGCGGCGGCATCCCTGGTGCTGATGCTCCCGCTGCGCACGGCATTTCAGGCGTTCGATGTCGAGTCGCGCGCGCTGACCGAGCTGGCGAAGAGTGCCGCGCCGAAGGCCCGGGTGATGGGGCTCACCTACGCGACCGGCTCACGCGCGGTGACGCACCCGGTGTATCTGCACGCGGGCTGCGTGGTGGCGCGCGAGGCCGGTGGTTTGACCAACTTCTCCTTCGCGCTCACCCCGCACAGTCCGTTGATGTACCGCTCAGCACCGCCTCCGACGATGGCCAGCGAGTGGCGGCCCGATCAGATGCGCTGGGAAGAACACGGAAAGTTCTACGACCACTTCGTCGTGCGCGGCGTGCGCCCCGAGCAGATCTTCGGCCCGCGCCTGCAGTCGGAACTCTTCGTGGCCGCGCAGTCGGGCGACTTCTTCCTCGTGCGCAAGCGCTGAGGTTGCGCGAGAGTCTGCGTCATGACGGACTTTCTCTCGATGACGGTGCAGCAGGTCGAAGGGCTCCCCGAAGCGAAGGCGCAGGAGGTGCTCGAGGCGTGGGTGAAGGCGAAGAAGGCCGAGCTCCCCCAGGCCCTCGCGCAGTCGGGCTCGAAGACGCACGTGAAGCTCGCCAAGAAGGCGCTCTACCGGTTGCACTCGAGTGGAGTCGAGGTGGCTGAGGCGCCCAAAGCGGCAGCGCCGGTCATCGATCTCACGCCGAAGAATGAGTTCCCCGCGGTGCTCTCGATGCAGCTGGGCACGGGTGAGCGCGCGTTTCTTTTCGCCGTTCCCATCCGTGCCGGTGGGCTCGAGGTCTTTCAGGGCATCGTCAGTGATGAATTCGGCCTCGCCCAGTTCGGCAGCGAGCGGGCCAATCGCAACCTCTATCGCAAGCGCATGGACCAGCTGAAGACCGAGCTCACCACGCGCGCGATGCTGGTGCCGATGGAGCGGCTCCAGCTCGAGTTGGGCCGCGCCATCACGCTCAACGAGCGCACGAAGACGCCGTACGGCGGTGAGATTGAACAGGCCCTGAGCCGCATCGGCGTGAGCAAGCAAGATCCGGATTTCCCCATTCCTGCGCTCGAGCCGGGCGACTCGCAGAACCGTGAAGGTGGGGCTGCGCTGCACGCGTTCCCCGAGGTCGAGCAGTGGCTGCCTTCAGAGAAAGACCTGGTCACCTTGAGCGCGCGCGTCGATGCGATCCGCAATGGGCCGCTGCCGCTCAACGACGAGCAGAAAGAAGAGAAGGTCAAGAAGCTGGCGCACGAGCTGGCGGCCGAGGTGTTCACGCCCGAGCTGCGAATGCTCTATGCGCGGCGCCTCTGGTACTCGGCTGAGGTCATCGAGTTTCAGAAGCGCGATGCAGAGGCCGCGATGGCTCGGGCAGAAGCGCGCCGCCTCGCCCATGAGACGACGGCCAGCGGGTTTCTCGAGCAGCTGTTCGTCAAAGCGCTGCCGGCGAAGAAGTAGAAAGCGGGGTTTGGGTGAGGGCCTCGCCCAGAGGGAGAGGGGATCACGCTGTTCCTATTCAGCGTTCCAGTCCGACGCGGGCAAAATCTTCCACCCGCTGTCGACCTTCTGCGACTTGAAGCGCACCACCCGCAGCGGCCACTCACGAGGCGTCTTCGCAGGCCCCTCGGTCGTCCCCACCGTCCACCGGTGCACCTCGATCGTGTACTTGCCCTGCGTGCCCGCCTTGGCGAGCACCGCGCGCATCGGGTTCTTCGGGTGCCAGTACACTTCTTTGCCGGTACGCAGCGCGTACGACAGCACCGCGTGGTTCTTCTGGAAGGCGGCGACGCGCTCACGGGTCGGCGCGAGGAGCTTGGTCGCCTCCACCTGGCTGACCTCGGTCATCTTGAGCTCGTCACCGACCGCTTCGACGCCCATCAACTTCGTCAGCGCGGTGCGGCCGGCCTTGTCGAGGTCGTTCATCATCTGCACGGCGTGCGCGAGATCGCCCTCTTCCTTCTTCACGGGGTCTTTCCCCTTGAAGCTCCAGTTCTCGAGGCTGAAGAGCTGCGCGTTCATGGTCACGCCACCCAGCAGCAGATCTTTGCCCGCCTCGTCACCGGTACCGGTCAGCGCGTTGAGGTACGTCTCGGCGACCTTCTTCGCGTCGGAGCCATCCTGGGCGAAGGCGGGTACGGCCAACAGCGCGACAGCGGCGAGCAGCAATCGTGACATGTGATTCCCTCGGGAGAAGACGCGGGCCTGACGCCCTTGCACCGGGAAGATTCACCAAACTGCGCCCCGGGGCTACTGCGATTCGCCTCGCGTTCGGTGGTGCCGATCGACGCCTTGCGCTACACGCCTGGCCATGCGTCTTGCACTCGTCGTTTCGGTCATGCTGGCTGCAATCATCGTGGCGGGGGCGCCCGCTTGTGGCGCGCGAACCTGCTCGCCCCAGAGCTGCCCCACCGGCTGCTGCGACGACACGGGGGTCTGCGTCGCGGGCGGTGAGAACGCGGCCTGTGGCAACGCAGGCAATACGTGCGTCAACTGCGCTGCTTCGACTCGGGTCTGCGGCGATGGCACCTGCGTGGCGCTGGGCGGCACCGGCGGTGGCGGTGGCGGCGGAATGATGGACGCAGGAACCGGCGGCGGCACGGGGGGGGGCGCGCCCAGCTGCGTGAGCACTCCGGTCGAGTGCTCAGACCAGGCAATTCAGCGCCTGGGTTTGTTGATGAACGTCTCGTCGGGCCTCATCACCACCACCGCTGATGGCGCGGGCTTCAGGAGCACCATCAACGCCACGGCCGGTGGTTCTTCGCCGACCGAGAGCTACGTTTACGCGCGCTTCACCCAGACGGGTCTCGAGAAGCTGCCCATCGGCGACATCACCGCGCTCGACTCGATGGATTGGGACATCGCGTTCCGCCGCTTCGTCATCCGCATCAACAGCGGCGACTCCGGGCCGTCGTGCGTGGCCGCCCAGGTGCTCACGCCCGGCACCACGTACGACTCGGTCACCGCCATCCCCGCAAGCTTCATTCCCGAGGGCGACGACTTCCTCACGCGCGCACCTGCCTGCGCCTTCCAGGACGACGGCTCGGGCCTGGGCACCTCGCCACGCACCTACCTGTCGAGCTTCTACCGGTACACCGGTTGTGTCTCGATGACGGGCCGGGTCTACGTGCTGCGAACGCAGCTGGGCCGTCACGTGAAGCTGACCGTCACCGGCTACTACGCCAGCGAGGCCGCGCAGCTTGCGTGTGACGCCAGCAACCCCACCCCAGGTGCGCCGGGCGGCACCATTCGCACCCGCTGGCAGTACCTGGACTGAGCTCATGCGCGCGACCGGCTTGCTCTGCTTCGTCTTGATGGGCTGCGGTCAAGAGGCCGGCAGCCGCCAGCCCACGGTCGTCTCGCAGACCGCCGAGCTGAGGCCGACCGACACCAACAGCACCTTGATGTGGCGCTACCTGGCCACCGACACCGTCGAGTCGACGGGCCTCGACGGCGGCGCCTTCAAGGTGCACTTCACCCGGGCGGGCACGAACTTTGTGCCGGTGGGCGATGCCGATGACAGCGGCGTTCCTGACTTCGCCGAGCGCGTGGCGGACACGTACGAGGCGGTCGGCGCGCTGTACCACGGGCCCCTTGGCTACCGCCGGCCGCTGTCCGACGCGGCGATCTCAGCCAACGGAGGTGACGGCCGCTTCGACGTCTACCTGCTCGACTTTGCCCGCTCGGCTGACGGTGCGTTCCGCGTCGACCAGTGCCCCTCGGCGGATCGCTGCATCGGCTCGGTGGTACAGGAAAACGACTTCGTGAACTACGGCTACCCCAGCGCGCTCATCGCCACGCGCATCCTCGGCAGCCACGAGTACTTCCACGCCGTGCAGGCGGCCTATGACAGCGCGCAGAGCGTGGTCATCTCAGAGGGCACCGCGGTGTGGGC
>JAYTAT010000283.1:0-4707 GCA_043737315.1 Archangium sp. | reverse complement strand
CGCGGTTGTAGTGAGCCATCGCCAGGTTCGACGCGCTGGTCTTGCGCTGCTGAGCGACGGCGAGTGCCTTGTCGAAAAACTCGAGCGAACGTTCGGGGTGACCCAACTTCACCTCGGTCAGGCCGTAGCCGAGGAAGGCGTCCCACCGGGTGCCGTCGAGTTCCATCGCCTGGCGGAACTTCTCTCGCGCGGGGGCGAACTTGGTGTCCTGAACGAGGCGCTGCCCCTCTTTGATCGCCTCGTCCGCCTGCACCGCGGGATCCGACTTGTCCTTGCCGGCGACCTGCGCTGCCGAGCTCTCGCTGGCGACTTTTTGTTTCTCTTCGGTGTTGGCGGGCCTGAAGAAGAGCGATCGCCCATCGAGTGCAGGCGACTTGCACGAGCCCTCGAGACGGATCCACCCGGCAACGGCGTCATCGTGCGCGACCCCGAGCATCGGGTAACTGCGCTGGGGGGAACAACCGGCCCCGGTCTGGCAGAGAGTGACTGTTCCGACGAAGACGCTGCCTTCGAAGGTACCGGTGACGACCTGGGTGTCGGGCGGAAAGATGCACTGCGCAGACGACTTCACCTTGCCGACGACCTTGCCTTCGACCAGCGAGAATTGAACGAGCCCCAGCTCACCGACCGAGTAGAGGCCTGAAAGAACAGGCGTCGCCGCTGCCGCAGCCACAAAAGGGACCATCGCCAAGGCGACCAGCGTTCTCTTCATCCGCAATGACAGGGTAGCACCTTGAAACTGGCGGGCGGGCCCTTATGATCAGGGCTCGAAAGGACTTTTGAAGGTTGTTCCCTGCGGGGTGCGTGATGGTCGGCCAACACTCGAACCGATACATACAAAACGGGGGTTGTTTCGTCCAACTGGGTGCAAGCCCTCCTCGCAAGAGAGAGGGACGCCGAAAGAAGGCAAATGGCTCCCACCTGAACCGTCAAGGTTCAGTGAAGGTCGGGACACACGGCTCATGGCGGGGAACGTTTCATCGGACAAAGCGGCGCTGCGGAAAGAACAAGAGAACCGTCGGCGTGCACTGAGTCCTGCAGTGGTTCAACGGTGGGGCGGCGAGGTGCAATGGCATCTCGCCGCTCTTCCTCTCTTCAGCGACCGGGTCATTCGGGCGGTGGCCGTCTACGACGCGCAGCCCTTCGAGGTGCCGCTGGCCGAGTTCATCGTCGAACTCAGCGCGCGCGGGGTGCAGTGCGTGTTTCCCCGGGTGGTGAAGGGCACGCGCGAGCTGGTCTTTCACGCGGTCGCCGAGATCTGGGCGCGGGGGCCAGCTGGCATTCGCGAGCCGCCCAGCCAGTCACCTCGCCGCGCGCTCGATGAGATCGATGTCTTCCTCGTACCGGGCGTGGCCTTCACGCGTGACGGGCGACGGCTCGGCCGCGGCGCGGGCTACTACGACTCGACGCTCGCGCTGCGAGGCCCCCACGCGCAGACCATCGGGGTCGCCTTCGAGTGCAACGTCGTGGGCGACCTGCCGACCGAGCCCCACGACCTGCGGGTCGACTTTCTCGCGACTGAGAATGGCGTCTTCGGTACTTCAAAAAAGTGAGCTTCGACGAACGACGCCCGTTTCCGCGTGTTGCATGTCGACGCAGGCTCGGGGCTCGAGTTTACCCGGGTCGAGTCGCAGCAGCCTTTAGTGCTCGAGAAGAATGCAGCCGCTCAGCGTGACGCGAAGACCCAGGTGTAGAGGCCGTCGCCAACGCCTGGCGGAAAGCGGAGACCCTTGAGCGTATCGGCGAGGCAACGATCGAGCAGATAGTCGGAGGCGGTCGGGCCGTCGCTCAGCGTGCCAGCGACCCAGGCGTTCACCACGGTGCCGGCGTCGTCGACGCGGAAGCGAAAGGTGCGGCCGCCGCCGATGGTGGTGCGGCGAAGAAGAGCGGCATCCCAACAGGCGGACACCCTGGGCCCTGCGAGCTTGATGGTCTCCTTCACCATCATCGGGTCGAGCGCCACGCCGGTGCTGGTGGTGGGCGCGACGTAGGCCGAGACGTCGCCTGAAGGCGTGCTCCCGCCGTTGGTGAATTGAAAGAAGAGCTCGCGGCTCGAGGGCCAGGCGATCGCGTTCAAGAGCGCTTCGACGCACCGCTCGGAATCGGAAAGCGCAGAAGGGAGCGCTCTGACTTCGAAGCCTGGGGTGTGGCGCACCATGAAGCGCGTCGACGGTCGCAGCGGGCCCGCTTTCGCCAGACAAGCGCTCACCAGCGGCGCGGGGTCGAGCAGACCTCGTTCGGGCCCGAAGCGCGTGGCCGACAGCAGCTTCACCCAATCGAGCACCGCGAAGCCGTCGATGGGCTGTTCCGGCGGGGCGACCTCGAGGGTCGCTGGGGGCGAGGGCCAGGTGGTGGCGATCTCGCGGATGCAGCGGCCGGTCGAGTTGGTGGCGCCTGACTTTGCCTCGAAGAGCACGTCCTTCTCGATGAAGGTCAGCGTGATTCGTTCGGCAGGGAGCGCGTTGGGGGGCCAGCAGACGGCGAAGAGGGCCTGCACGGGCAACGAGGGAGAGGCTTTGACTTGTTCGAACCTGGCTCCTCCTTGTGCGGCGGAAGGCGTCGTGCAGGCCGCGAGCAGGCAGCTCACGAGCAACAGCCCTTCACCCCAACCCTCTGGTCGCTGGCGCGAAAAGAGGGGGCGCAGGGCGAACATCAGAAGAGCAGCCGCAGCGGGTGCTCGAGCAACGACCGGAGTTCCTGCAGGTACTGCGCGCCGACCGCGCCGTCGATCACCCGATGATCACCGGACAACGTGACCGACATCATCTGGCGAATCACCATCGCGTCGTTGCGCACCACGACCTTCGGCTCGACCTTGCCGACCGCGAGGATTGCGGCCTGCGGCGGGTTGATCACCGCGATGAAGCTGTCGATGCCGAACATGCCCAGGTTGGAAACGGTGATCGATCCACCCGTGTACTCCTCGGGCTTGAGCGACTTCTTCTTCGCGCGATCCGCCAGCTCGCGGATTTCTTGCGCGATCTCGGCGAGCCCTTTCACGTCGGCGTCCTTGATGATCGGCGTGATCAGACCGTCTTCGATCGCCACGGCCACGCCGACGTCGACGGTGTTGAGCTGCACGATGCGATCGCCCGCGAAGAACTGGTTGATGCGGGGGAACTTGCGCACCGCCATGGCGGTGGCCTTCACCAGCACGTCGTTGACGGAGATCTTCAGATCCTGCGCCTTCGCTTCTTCACGGAGCTTGAGCGCCTGATCCATCTCGACCTCGATGGTCAGGTAGAAGTGCGGCACGCCCGGCTTCACTTCGCCCAGGCGCTGCGCGATCACCTTGCGCATCGAGGTGAGCGCGATGTCTTGCGGGGGCAGGCGAACACCCGGGGCCGAGCGGACAACCGGCGCTGACTTCTTCGCGTCAGGCGCAGGGCTCGCCATCGCCTCTTCCACGTCGCGCTTCACGATGCGGCCGTTGGGGCCTGAACCCGGCACGCTGGCCAGGTCGATGCCCTGCGTCTCAGCCATTTTCCTGGCGAGCGGAGAGACGCGAACGCGCTCTGCACTCGCAGCAGGAGCGGGGGCAGCTGCCGGCTTCGGCGCGGGCTTCGGGGGCACTGCCGATGCGACAGGAACCGCAGGGGCAGGAACTGCCGTGGGTGCAGGTGCTGCAGCAGGAGCCGCAGCAGGAGCCGCAGCAGCCGGAGCGGGCGCTTCGGGGATCGCCTCACCGGGCTTCCCGATCCACCCGATCACCCCGCCGACCGGACTCGTCGCGCCCGCGGGCACCACGATCTTCAGCAACGTGCCGCCGTCGGTGGCTTCGATCTCCAGGTTCGACTTGTCGGTCTCGCACTCGGCCAGCCCGTCACCCGAGTTGACCTTGTCGCCTTCCTTCTTGAGCCACTTGGTGATGCGGCCCTCTGACATCGTGGGCGAGAGCGCAGGGAGCTGAATGGCGATGGGCATGGTGTCTCTCGAAGATGAAATTCAGCGGTACAGAACCTGGTGGACCGCCTCGACGACGCGCGCCGTGGACGGAAGAATGAGGCGCTCGAGGTTTTCGGCGTAGGCCATGTTCACGTCGAGGCCGTGCACGCGCGTGACGGGCGCGTCGAGATCGTCGAAACATTCGCGGCTGATGAAGTCGGCGATGTGGGCTCCGAAACCGGCGTAGCCCCACCCTTCCTCGACGATCACCACGCGGTTGGTCTTCTTCACCGAGGCGGCCACCGCTTCGGCGTCGAAGGGCTTGATGGTGCGCAAGTCGAGCACCTCGGCGTTGATGCCTTCCGCTGCCAGTTGTTCAGCCGCCGGCAGCACCACCGCAGTCAGCATGCGAGACCAGGTGATCAGCGTGACGTCACTGCCTTCGCGCTTGATGTCGGCCTTGCCGATGGGAACGAGGTGTTCCCCGTCGGGCACTTCGCCCTTCACGCCGTAAAGCAACTCGCCTTCCATGAAGATGACCGGGTTGTCATCGCGGATGGCCGACTTGAGCAAGCCCTTGGCGTCGGCCGGCGTACCGGGCGCGATCACCTTGAGTCCGGGGAAGTGGGCGTAGTTCGCCTCGAGAGACTGCGAGTGTTGCGACGAGAGCCGCCCACCCGAGCCGTTGGGCCCGCGGAAGACGATGGGGCAACGCAGCTGGCCGCCCGACATGTGGCGCAGCTTGGCCGCGCTGTTGACGATCTGATCCATCGCGAGGATCGCGAAGTTCCAGGTCATCATCTCGATCACCGGCCGCAGGCC
>JAYTAT010000282.1:0-1818 GCA_043737315.1 Archangium sp. | reverse complement strand
GTGATGCCGATGCTCGCGCCGTACTTCTGCACCGCTTCGGCGACCTGCATGGCCAGCTCACGCGTGGGCACCAGCACCAGCGCCTGGGCCTCGAACGGACGGCGATCCTTGGGGTCGAGCAGCTGCATCATCGGCAGCGCAAAGGCAGCCGTCTTGCCGGTACCCGTCGCGGCCTGACCGAGCACGTCACGCCCTGCGATCAGTGCGGGAATGGTCTCGCGCTGAATCGGCGTGGGCTCCTCGTAGCCGAGGCCCTTGAGGGCGGTGATCACTTCGGCACGAAGCCCGAAGGACTCGAAGGTGACGACAGGGGCAGCGGGGTTCTCCATGCAGAACCCCGTACGCGACTTGTGCCCCCCGGGAAAGTTCTCCCTACCCGTCGGCGGCCACCGGCCCCCGCCCAAAAGGCGACAAGTCATGGAAACGACAGCGCCGAAGTCAGCGCTGGGGCCACACCAGACGGCCCGACATCAGCTGCACCAACTCGGCGATCGTGGTGCTGAACGGGTCTGCCAGCCGACCCAGCTCGAGGCCCACCTTGAGCAGCGTTCGCCGCGACTGTTGCCCCGCACGCCCCGCCGAGGCGAACACGTCAGCGCACGCCAAATAGATCGCCGGCGCCCCCCGTTCGCCGCGGCTCTCGAGCACGTCTCCCATCACCAGGATGGCATCGCCCACCGGTTCGCCGAGCCGGGCCAGCGCCAGCAAGGCCATGCTCGAGAGCAACGAGCTGCTCGACCGCGCGACGGTCTCCAGCCTCGGCACCACCACGGCGCGCTTCTGCGGCACCCACGAGGCCAGGGCCATCAGCTCTGCCGAAAGCGCTTCGTCACCGAGGTCGAGCGCGCGCAGCACCACTTCCATCTCTGAGGCGATCGCCCGGTACAGATCACGTGTCCAGAGCTGAGAGAGCCTTTTGAAGAGGTCAGAGGGGTTGCCTGATTTGGCGAGCTTTCCGCCCAGCAGGGCCATCGCGTTCAGCGCGAGTGGGCTGGGCCTGTGGTCGAGCCCCAACTCAGCGCCGCGCAACACCTCGAGCGGGAAACCGAGCTTCTCGACCCGCGCGGCGATCCGCTCCGAGGGCTCGGGGTCGTAGGTCGCCGTGAGCTGGCCCGTCGTGCAGTGCTTGAAGAAAGACTGCAGCCACCGGACACACGTTCGGCGGGTCGGCAGATCCACCTCGGCGTTGATCAACTCGACGATGAAGGGCACCACGTGCGGGGTCACCGGGGAGATGCTCATCAACCCGGTCAGGTGACTCGCCACCGTGCGCGGCACTTTCAAATCGGTCCTGGGGCCGTACGCGCCGACCCGGTTCGAGTCGAAAGACAGCAGGTGATTGGGGCCGTGCGTGGCGAGCGCGCGCAGAATGATCGGCACATCCGTGGCGGCCACCACGGGGTAGCTCTGGTGAAAGAGCTCACCCCAGGGGATCTGCTCGAGTTGGTTTGCCATTCAGCCGATACGTTCGAGGACGAGCGGCCGTTTCGCCGGAGCCGTGGTGCCGATGCTGTACGCCGCGATCACCCGCTCGGTGACCTCCTTCACGCGCGCATCGTCATTCACGTGCATGGTGATCAACGCCTCGCCGGCCTTCACCCAATCGCCGACCTTCTTCTCGAGCATGAACCCGACCGCGGGATCGATGACGTCGCTCGACTTCGCGCGCCCAGCCCCCAGCAACATCGCCGCGAGCCCGATCGCCTCTGAAGCAATCGCGGTCACCACGCCGTCCTTCGGTGCCTTGACGGTGACCTGCGAGCGCGCGCGAGGCAGCTTCGACAGATCCCGAATCGCGTCCGGATCCCCGCCCTGCGC
>JAYTAT010000281.1:0-1820 GCA_043737315.1 Archangium sp. | reverse complement strand
CTTCGAGCTCACCGATGGCCTCCAGCCGGGCCTGAATGTCGGCCTGCAGCTGCGCTTCCTGGCGATCCTTCTGCTCGACGGTCTCCGCCAGATCCTTCTCGAGCTGGGCGAGCCGGCCATCACGCTGCTGCAGCTGGTCGTCGAGCTGCTGCTCCATCTCTGACTTCTGCGTGCTCAGCGACTCGAGCTGCGTCTGCAGGGTGGCGATCTCGCCATCCATCTCGCCCAACTTCTCGCTGGCGCGGGTGCGGGCGTCGGCCAGTTCCTGGGTGAGGCGCTCGCCTTCAGCGTCGCTGCGCTGGGCGTGCTCTTCCGACAGGCGAAGTTTGCTCTCGAGATCGCGCACGGCGACGTCTCGCTCGTTCTGCGTCTTCTCGAGCGTCTCGGTCAGCGCGGCCAGCTGGCCCTCGAAGTCGGCGAAGCGCGCATCGCGCTCGGAGATCGTCTGCTGTTGCAGCTCTTGCAGGCCTTCGAACTCACCGTTGAGCTGCGAGAGCGAGGTCTCGCGTGAAGAGACAGTCTCTGAGAGCTGCTTCTCCTTGACCTCGAACTCCAGGGTCGCGAGCTGGTACTCCTTCTCCATCTGCTCGTAGTCGCGGCGCGCCTGATCGAGTTCCTGCCCCTTGCGGGTGATCTCTTCTTCCTGCGAGCTCTTCTCTCGCCGGAGGATGTTGATCTCTTTCTCCTTGGCAGAGACGACCTCGATGACTTCTTTCTCGCCGATGAACTTCTGAAGGAGCAGATCTTCGACCTGGCGGCCGTGTTCGCGCTCTTTCTCGACCATCGTGTTCTGCGAGTCGTTGAGGCGCCGGGTGAGATCGTCACCCTGCATCTTGAGACCCTGAATCTCGACGTCCTTCTCGTTGAGCCTGTCTTCGACCGACAACAGCTCACGCTCACGCACGCTCCAGATCTCGGAGATGCGGGCGATCTGCGCTTCGCGCGACTTGAGCTCGTCGCGGAGGATCTGAATCTTCGCTTCCGGCGTGCCCATCGCGTCGCGGCGCGGCGGGCGCTTCACTTCGCGCGATTCAGCCAGCAGCTCGGTCTTGCGATCGGCAATCGAGCCGAACGAGCGATCGAGGAAGGCCTTGTCTTCGTCGGTCAGCGCGCTGCGGCGTTCACGTCGAGGCAGCCGCGGCGGGCCACCGGTCTTGAGCGGCGGCGGCGCAGCGTTCGAGGCCGATTCGGCGGCGGGGTTGCCCTGCAGGGCCGCGTCGAGCTCACCGTCCATGTCGTCGAGAGACTCGTTGGGTGAACCGGGCGGAACGATGGTCTGGGTCAAGCGGGCAAGCTCCCCCATCTCGAAGGGGATGGCGAGGTACCCATTGGCGGCGTTGGGGCCCTGCGAGTGTTGCTGCAGCGCCTCCGGGCCGGAGTCAGAAGAGACGAGAATGACGGGCAGGTTCTGGCCGAAGCGGCCTTTGCGGATCGCTCCGCACAAGACGAAACCAGATTGGTCAGGGAGCTCTGCACGGAGCACCACGATGTCGGGGCGCCGCTTTTCGAGCTCGCGTTGGGCGTCTCCTGCATTGGCGGCGAGGCTGGTCTGAAAGCCCGCTCCTTTGAGGACCGACGCGAGGGTCAGGGCAAAGTCAGACTGGCTTTCAACGATGAGGGCGCGGCGCTCCATGGAACCTCAGATGAGCGGTGGGGAGCCGACATCCTGCTACGGGCGCGCGGGCCGGTAAACCGCCATGATCGCGACACGGTCAGGTATCTCGACCTGGCATGGTGGTCGGCGGGGTGTGGCGCAAGAACAGCCCCGATTCTGGGGGGCAGTAGCCGTGCACCAGCTGGGCGAGCCAGGGGTCGATGGC
>JAYTAT010000280.1:0-1821 GCA_043737315.1 Archangium sp. | reverse complement strand
GCAGGTGACCAACCTCGGTCGCGGAGGCCTGGGCAACGACGTGCTCCTCACCGAGGCGCAGGACTACTCGGGCCGCAGCAACGCGAACATGTCGACGCCTTCAGATGGCGCCAGCCCGCGCATGCAGATGTACCTCTTCGATGGCAACGACTCGGCCTCCATCGTGGCCAACGTGGTCCCCTCGCAGTCGTTCAACACCCTGGCCGCGGACTACGGCGCGCAGGTGTTCAACGTCACGGCTCCCTTACTGCTCGCCAATGACGGCAGCACCACGCCGACGGGCATGGCCAGCACCGGCACCGTCACCGACGCCTGCCAGGCGCTGCCCGCGGGCTTTGCCACCGGCAAGATCCTGCTGGTCGATCGCGGCGGCGGCTGCACCTTCGTGAGCAAGGCCGAGAAGGCCCAGGCGGCGGGGGCGCTCGGCGTGATCATCGCCAACAACATGCAGGGCGGGCCGGTGCCGCTGAACGACAGCAGCCCCAGCACCACCATCCCCGTGATGTCGGTCTCGCAGAACGCGGGCAACGCGCTCAAGGCCGTCATCACCAGCGGCGGCGGCGCGACGACGGTCACCTTGACCCGCGCGGCGGCCACCGATCGCGACGGCACGCTCGACAACGGCGTGGTGGCGCACGAGTGGGGCCACTACATCTCGAATCGCCTGATCGGCGACGGCAACGGCATCTCGAACCTCCAGGCCGTGGGCATGGGCGAGGGTTGGGCTGACTTTCACGCAGGTCTCATGATCGCCCGCGAGTCGGATGCGCTGGTCGCCTCGAACGCGAACTGGAACGGCGCCTTTGCGCTCGCCGGTTGGGCCGGCTTCACCACCGACAGCAACGCGTACTACTTCGGCTTCCGCCGCTACCCGCTCTCGGCCGACTTCGCGAAGAACCCGCTGACCTTCAAACACATCGCCGACGGCACCCGGTTGCCCACCACTGCGCCTTTGGCGTTCGGGGCGTCGGGCGCCGACAACTCCGAGGTGCACAACACCGGCGAGGTGTGGGCTGCGATGTTGTGGGAATGTTACGTGGCGCTGCTGCGCGATTCGCGCCGCACGTTCAGCCAGACCCAGGCGCTGATGAAGCGCTACCTGGTGGGCGGGTACAAGGCGACGGCGTTGATGCCCACCTTCGTCGACGCGCGTGACGCGGTGTTGGCGATGGCCGTGGCCAACGACCCCACCGACTTCGCGAACCTCTGGGCCGCTTTTGCCCGCCGCGGCATGGGCATGGGCGCGGTCGCCCCCGATCGTGACTCGCAGAACAACTCGCCGGTGACCGAGAGCTTCATCGTCGGCAACGCGGTCACCGTCACCGAGGTCAGCCTCAATGACTCGACGATGAACTGCGACAACGACGGCAACCTCGACGCGAACGAGACCGGGGTGCTCACCATTCGCCTGCGCAACACCGGCGTCGGTACGCTCAGCGCGGCCAACGTGGCGGTCACCTCGGCGACGCCGGGCGTGACCTTCCCCCGGGGGGCCAGCGCGGTGATGCAGAGCACGGCGCCGTTCGGCGTGGCGACGGTCACCTTCGCAGTGGCGCTGGGCGACGTGGCCGGCTCACAGGGAGGCATGTTCAACATCGTCATCAGCGATCCTTCGCTGGCGATGGGCCCCATCACCCACCAGGCGATGTTCCGGCTGAACTTCGACATGGTGCCCAACAGCAGCCGCCTCGACGACGTGGAGTCGCCCATGAGCAACTGGACGTCGTCGTCTGACCCGAACGGCAACACGGGCAGTAACTTCCGCATCTTCCAGTCGAGTGCGACGCAGCACTACTGGTTCGGGCCGAACCCGGCCTCGCC
>JAYTAT010000279.1:0-1821 GCA_043737315.1 Archangium sp. | reverse complement strand
CCACCGAAGAGGTGCTGGCCGAGGTCGACTCGCAGCGCGCCAGTCAGAAGACCGACACGAGCGAACAGCAGCGCAAAGAAGAAGAGCGCGTTCTTTTGGAAGCGGAGCGCAACCACGCGGCGGCTGAGCACGAGCGGCTGCTCGAGCTCGAGAAGACACGGCTCGAGGTGGCCAACGCACAGGGCCGGCAGCTTTCGCTGGAGGCTGCCCTGAAGAAAGAGACGCCGCCGCCCCCGGTGTACCAGCGCTGGTGGTTCTGGACTGCGATCGGCGTGGTGGCCGTCGGTGCAGCGGTGACCGCCACCGCCGTCGCCACCGCGCCGCAGCCCGTGCTGACCACGTTCCCAGACATCAACGCCCGATGAAGCGCCTCTCGTGGTGGATGATCTGCCTGGTACTGCCGGCGCTCGCGTGCCGCGACGTCACCAGGTTGCACGGCACCGCGCTGGTAATCACCGTCGAGGCGGGTGGGCTTGAGATCGATCAACTCCGCTACACCGGCACCCAGACCGACGCCTTCGTGTTCGGCCCCGAGACCCGCCCCGAGCCCGCGGCAGGCCCGCTGGCCAGCACCACCTCGGTGCGCGTGTTGCTGGCCGACTCGTTGGCCAATCAGACGCTGGAGATTTTCGTCGAGGGTCTCCGGGCTGGTGCCGTGGTGGGCCAGGGCCGCGCGCGCGTGGCCGTGGTGCTCGGCGCCGAGCGTCCCGTCACCGTCTCTCTCTCGGCCCCGATGTCGGGTTGCGACGACTGCCTGGGCTGCTGTTCGAACGGCACCTGCGTCACCACGCCCAACGCGTTCGCCTGCGGAAGCGCAGGTGCTGCCTGCGTCACGTGTGAAGCCCTGACCACCAACACCTGCGGCTTCGGCGGCCGCTGCGCTTGCGGCGTGGGCCCGCCTTGCACCGCCGCCATCGGCGCGGACAAGTGTGACCCCCTCACCGGCGAGTGCCTGTGCGGCACCGGCCCCGCGTGCGAGCCGGGCGTGGAGTGTCTGCGCGGCCTCTGCCAATGCACCGCCGCTTCCTGTCCGTCGGGCTGTTGCATGGGCGGGCGGTGTCTGCCGGGCGACACCTCGCAATCGTGCGGTGAGGGCGGCCGCGCCTGCCTCGACTGCCTGGGCAGTGCGTGCACCAACGACACCTGCACCACCTCAGCGTGCAATGCGACCAACTGCGCGGGTTGTTGCGAAGGGTCGCGCTGCCTTGGCGGCACCGACGACTCGGCCTGTGGCGTGAGCGCGATGGGCTGCATCTCGTGCGGCCTGGGGTCCTGTGATGCGGGCGCGTGCGTCAACACCTGCAACCCTCAAACGTGCCCGACGGGTTGCTGCTTCGAAGGCAGCTGCGTGGCGGGAACGACCGCAGCGTCTTGCGGTTCGGGCGGCGTGGCGTGCTCGCAGTGCGCCGCCACCTGCACCAACCGGGTCTGCGACAACAAGTGCGACGCCACCACCTGCCCCTCGGGCTGCTGTCAGGGCGGGGTGTGCCGCAGCGGCAACACCGACTCCACCTGCGGTACGGGCGGTGTCGCGTGTGAGAGCTGCGGTGCGGGCACCTGCCGGCAAAGAGCGTGCACCGCGGCCCCCTGCAGCAGCGCCACCTGCCCCACCGGCTGCTGCGATTCGAGCGGAACCTGTCAGCCCGGCACCTCGCCCAGCAGCTGCGGCGGGGGCGGGGCGAGCTGCTCGACGTGCGCTTCGCTCAGCTGCCAGGACGGCGGCTGCGTCACCGCGACGTGCGACGACCTCACCTGCCCCAGCGGCTGCTGCAGCAACGGCACGTGCATGGCCGGCACCACCCCGATGAGCTGCGGCACGGG
>JAYTAT010000278.1:0-4723 GCA_043737315.1 Archangium sp. | reverse complement strand
GTGCCTGAAAGAGCGCGAGGTGCGTGAGCGGAGCTTCGAGCGGCCACGGCGCCAGCGGGCTGATGGCGTGCCCGTTGAGCACGGCGACCTCGGCGTGGGCGTGCTCGCGCATCACGTCGAGCACCAGCGCAGCAGCCTCGTCACGGCCCAGCGGCTGCGCGAGCTCACCGCGTCGAAACGGCTCCTGGTACGACGTGCACAACGATTGGTTGAGCCTCCGTGCGTACGACGTGATGGGCGCAGCCGTCGTACCCGGTTCAGTCGTCTGGGTGTGCAGCGTGCCGTCGGGACGCAGCTCGATGACCAGCGCCTCGCCCGGGCGCGCGACGACGAGCGGAAGGTTCGAGGCTCCCACCAGGGCGCTGCGCAGCGGCTCGAGCTGCGCGTCGACGATCAGCACGTCGGGCAGCGCCTTCGGGTCGAGCGCCCGCACCAACGCGAGCGTATCGGTCAGTTCGTCGCCGATGGCAGGATCGTAGACGGCGATGACGCGAGCGGCGCCCAGTGCGCGTGCGCGGCGAGTCGCATCGTTCAACGCGATCGCGGGCGGCTCGAGCTTCACGCCCACACTCAACTCGCGCGAGATGTTGAGCAGTTGTTGCGGTGCGAGCGCGGCGATGAACGCGACCTTGCCGTGAGGCGAGTCGATGAGCAGCGGCGCTTCCTGGCCGTTGACGACCGCCTCGCACAGTTGAGCCGCCTCTGGGCCGCAGCTCAGGTTGGTGAGCGTGGTGCCCAGGCCCTTCTTTGCGAGCGCCTCAGTAAAGGCGATCAAGCGCGAGCGGGAACTCGCGAAATCACGGTGGCCGATGGCGCGGGCGGAAAGGCCCAGCTCGCTCACGGCCAGCGCGAGGGCCCCGGGGTCGCGCTCGACGGCGAAGCGCCCGATGGCAGACGAACCAAGCAGGTCCCCCGAGTCGAAGCGCAAGGTGCCTTTGGGCAACGTGTTGAGCCGGGCGCTGAGCTTCTCGAACGGCGAATCACCCGGCGCGTCACTGCAGGTCGACAGCGTGAAGCGGCCCGAGAGCGCGTGAATGACCGCGAAGGAAAACTTCGGCAGGCGAGGCGCGGGCGCTTCGACGACGGGGGCGGCATCAGGCTCGAGGCCTTCTTCTCCAAGCCCGGTCGAGGCGCCTGCGTCTGGAACGAGCAGGTCGTCACCCGCAGTCGAGGCGACCGGCTCGGGTTGTATGCCTGCGTCGAGGGGCTCACCCGCGTCCCATTCGCCCGCATCCGCCTTCACCTCACCTGCGTCGAAGGCGAGCTCGTCCGCGCCGGCGTCGACATCGGTTGCAGCCAGCGCAAGAAGAAGGAGCAGAGAACTCACGGCGCTGCGTCATCTACCTTCGTCGTGGCGCGGCGTCACTGCGCTGCAGCCACTGCCGCTGCGGGTGCGCCAGCCGGCTCTTCCAGCCACTCTTCAGGGTGCTCCGCCGGGTAGATGGTGAGCGGCTTTTCAGTGGGGCCCAGGCACTGCTCGAAGTGCTTGAACCCCAGGATGGGCGTCGCGGCCATCAGCCCCGACATCGCCGCGCCCGCCACGCCGTGGCTGATGGTGCTGGCGCCGCAGAAGTGCAGCCCTTGCACCGGGCCCTGTTGATCGAACGAGAACGGGCCGAGCTGCCACGGCGTCTTCGCCGTGCCGTAGAGCGCTCCGCGGTACGTCTCACAGTAGAAGTCGTTGGTGAGCGGCGTGCCGACCTCGAGAAAACGCACGTGGCGGCTCAGCCCCGGGATGATCTGTTCTGCCGCGCGCAGCACGCGCTGACCCAGGTCGTGCTTGAGCGCCTTGTAGGCCGCGCCGCGATCACCCAACGACGTCTTCGACCACTGCTCGAACGACTCGTAGGGCACGAAGGTGAACATCTCGAGGGTGTGATGACCCGGCAGGGTGTGACCTGGATCCTTGAGCGAGGTGATGGCGAGAAAGAGCGCGTCGATCTCAGCACCCGGCATCGACTGCTCCATCTGGCGATAGAGCCCGTCGAGGTTCTTGGTGCGGTACCACCAGTAGTTGCCCGAGTCGTAGCCCAGCGCCTTGAGATCCATATCCACCGCGCAGAACACGCTGACCGAGCTCACCGAGTACTCCATGCGCTTGACCTTGCGAATCGCAGCGCGGCAGTACTTCTCGGGGAGCATCTTCCCGTAGACGAGCGCCGGGTCGGCGTTGCACACCACGTTCTGCGCCTCGATGCGTTCGCCACTGGCCGTGCGCACGCCCACCGCGCGGCCACCTTCGACGAGGATCTCTTCGACCCGGGTGCTGACGCGAATCTGGCCGCCATGTTTGCGCAGCACCTTGAGGAAGGCGCGCGGAATGCGCTTGGCACCACCGCGCGGGTAGTACGCACCGTCGAAGTAGTGCGCCGACATCGAGGCATGCAGCGGCAACGAGACGCGCGAGGGCGGCAGGCCGTGGTTGCCACACTGCGCCGACAACACCCCGCGCAACATCGGGTCGTGAATGCAGTGCTCCAGCAAGGTCTGCAGATTGCGAAGGCCCCAGCGCGTCAGTTGCGGTGCCTTCCACGGCAGGCTCAACACTTTGGGAAAACGCAGAAGCTCCTCGGCACCCTGCAGTTCCTTCACGACGCCCGAGAGGATGGAAAAGTACCGCGCAATCCCTTCGCGTTCCTGAGGGAAGGCGGCCGTGAGCCGGGCGATCCACTTCTCGACGCCCCTGGGCTGGTCAAACTGCCGCCCTTCGATGAGGAAATGGTCGAACCCGTCGGGGTTCATTTCGCAGAACTCGAGGTCACCCGCGACGCCCAGGCCCTCGTAGAGCCGGCGCAGGCCAGCACCTTCATGAAGGTTGCCCAGGTAGTGAACGCCCGGGCTGAACCGGTACCCCTCGAGCGTGAAGCTGTGAGACCAGCCACCCGGCAGGTAGTGCTGCTCGAGCACCAGCACCTTCTGTCCCGCACGCGCGAGCGCAACCGCTGCAGAGAGGCCACCGGGGCCCGAGCCGATCACGATCGTGTCCCATTTCATGGGCAGCTCGGCTGCAACCACGGTGCCGTATTGACCTCGCCCCGTGAAGCAGGGAGAGCAGTACGGTGCGAGGAAAGAGATGAATCGCGACGAGTGGAAGAAGGCTGGTGAAGCACACCTGGCGCGAGGTCAGCTGCGCCGGGCGCTGGGTGCCTTTCGTCGTGCGCTCGAGGTCGACGCGCGGGGCGAACACAGCTTCGCGCTCCACCAACTCGCTTCGGTCACTGCCCAGGTGCTCTCGCAGCGCGGGGCGTTCTTCCTTCACCCTTCAGATGACACCGTGCGCTCGCGCTGGCTCGAAGCGGGCGCTCCGGAAAGGCGGCCTGATTTCCCTGCACTCGCAGCCACCGCAGAAGGAGATCTGAAGACGGTGTTGACCGAGCGCACGCTGCCCGCAAAGTTCGCGGGGCAGATGCTGGCGAAAGACGAAGACAGCCGCGATGCCGTGTTGTGGCTCTACGAGGCGCTGTTGAATGTCGAAGAGAAGTAGCCCTTCGACCTACTTCCGGCTGAGCTGGTGGAGCTTGCCGTCGTTCTCGGTGAGCACGAACAGGTCGCCCTTCTCGTTGAACGACAGACCCTCGACGCGCTCGAGCGTCTTGCCCTTCTCGTCACGCAGCGGGAACGACTGCACCAGCTTGCCGATGATCTTGTCGCCGTCGCGCACCAGCTTGATCTGCGCCACGGCGGCCGACTCGTCGCTCGCGAGGAACAGGTGGCCCGTCTTCGGGTCGACCGTCACCGCCGAGAAGTCGCGGCACACGGCCAGCACTTCCTTTTCCAGCTTCACGGGCAGCGGCTTGCCCTTGCCGCCATCGCCCATCAACGACAGCTCACGCGGCGAGCCTTCTTTGGCCAGCAGAAGCTGAGGCTGGCCGGTGGGCGAGACCTCGCCGGCGATGTACGCGATGCCTTCCACGCCCTTGTTGCGGGGCCCGCTGCCATCGAGCGAGATGGTCTTCTCGAGCACGGGCGCGGCCTTCTTGCTGGCGTCCCACTCGTAGCGGAGCAGCTCGCGCGACTCTTCTCGGGAAACGAAGAGGTGGTGACGCACCGGGTCGTAGGTCACGCCTTCCAGCTGGCTCTTGCCGTTCTTCAGACCGGGGAGCACGAGCTCGGTGCGTTTGCCGTCGGCGTCCACGATGACCGCGCTGGCCTTCTTGTCGCCCACCACGATGAACCGGCCTCCGGGAAGGGCAGCCACGTCGGACGCCTCGGTCATGCCGGTCTTGAGCGAACCTTTGAGTTCGAAACGAGCCGCTCCCGTTTCAGGGGCCGAACGGCGGGGGCTTGCGGCGTTCCAACCAGCTACGCGGGGCATGGGAGACTCGCTGAAAAGAGGGGTGTTCATCTGACACCATCCGCTCGCGGCCGTCACGGACTGGCTCCCGGGTCGCGTCACGCCCGGGCCTCACCTGATCAGGGTGGATGCCTGCCGGCACCGGTTTGGCAGCGGCGAAGCAGAATGGTTAAGCTGACAGTCCAATGTCGGAGCTCGCCAACATCTTGCCTGTCCTGGGAACGATCATCGTCCTCGGCGCCATTGCACTGGGCGCCGCCGCACGCCCCGCCCCAGTGCCTGTTCGCATCAAACGCCCCAAGCGTTGAGCGAGCAGAAAAAATCCACCGGCTGACTCAGGGGCAATACGGTTCCCTCGGTCGTGACCCGGATCAAGCGGCTCGAGTGGCTCGCCAAGAACTTCTGCGCTGTGCTGATGGCAGCGCTCTG
>JAYTAT010000277.1:0-1825 GCA_043737315.1 Archangium sp. | reverse complement strand
AGATCATCGCGACCATCTCTTCGACGGCTTTCACGTTCGACGACTCGAGCGCGCTCTGGAGAATCGTGCCGGCGCCCTGTTCACCGGGCCTTCCGATGATCGGCTGGCCGCTGGCAGAGGTCTCGATGAAGAGGTTGCCGCCGATGGCCTCGAGGCCCGCCGGGTTCACGAAGGTGCACAGCTCGAGTTGGCCCAGCTCAGTGGGCTTGCCCTGCGTGGCCGAGGTCTCGACCGAGACGACGCCTTGCTCCGAGATCGACAAGCGCGTGGTGTCTTTGGGCACCGTGATCTGCGGCTCGATGAGCTCACCGCGCTGGGTGACCAGGCGACCCTCTGCGTCGATCTTGAAGTTGCCGGCGCGCGTGTAGCCGTACTCGCCATTGGGCTGCGTGATGCGGAAGAGCCCATCGCCCTGAATGGCGAGGTCAAGCGGGTTGTCGGTCTGCGAGTAGTCACCCTGGCTGAAGGTGCGCGAGGTGCCTGAGGTGCGCACGCCGAGGCCGACCTGCAGCGGTACCGGCATCGAGCCGCCTTGCGCTGAGGGCGCGCCGGGGCTGCGAATGGTCTCGGAGAGCAGGTCTTCGAAATCGGCGCGCGACTTCTTGAAGCCGGTGGTGTTCGCGTTCGCCAGGTTGTTGGCGATGGTGTCCATCTTGGTCTGCTGGGCTTCCATGCCGGTGGCAGCGGTGTAGAGCGAGCGCATCATGGTGGTGGGTCTCCCTTTCTTTCAGCGAACGCGGCCGACTTCGGACGCCTTTTCATCGAGACGGCGGTAGGTCTGCAGGGCCTGCATCGAGGTCTCGAAGTGGCGCTGCGCAGAGACGAGCTGAATGGCCGCCTCGAGCGGGCTCGCGTTGCCGGTCTCGATCTCACCCAGACGCAGCGTGCCGTTCGACGGGGTGATCGACTTCGAGTCGTGGGGCGCGATGAGTGAGGGGCCGATGCGGTTGATGGGGCCGGTGACGTCGAAGAGCGCGAGCTCTGCGATCTTCGCGTCGTTGGCGAAGACGCTGCCGGAAGTGTCGAGGCGAACGCGCGCGCCGACGGGGGCGAGAATGGGGTTGCCGTCTTTGCCGATGAGTGGGCGACCCGCGGCGGTGAGGGCACCGTTCTGTTCGATCTGCACGTGACCTGCGCGGGTGAGCGCGATGCCGTCGGCGGTCTGCACGGCGAGGAAGCTGTGGCCGCTGGGGACGACGTCGAGCGGGTTACCCGTCTGAATGATGGCGCCGTTGCTGAGGTCGACCTGCGTGGAGACGGCTGCGGGGTAGACCTTGCTGCTGTTGTGCGCGTCACCTTTGGCGAGGAAGGCTTCGAAGCTCGGCCGTGTCGCCTTGAAGCCCGGCGTCTGCGCGTTGGCGAGGTTGTCAGAGACCGACTCGAGCTGCGCCATTCGCGCTGCTGCCCCGTTCATGCTCACGTAAATCCCGTCGGCCATGTGATGCCTCCTGGGCAGGCCTCATGAGCAGCAGGTGTGCCAGCGGTTGGTCGCGCCTAACTGCGCCAATCGCGGGCAACCACACGGCAGAAGCTGCCCGTCTGATCCTTGGCGTCAGCGTCATGACCAACCCGACGGGTGGCGGTTGACTCAGGCGTGCTCGCGGGTGAGGCCCAACCCGGTGACCCTTTCAGACCCTCGGGGGCGCGAACAATCGCGTGGGCTTGGCGCGGTCTGAACACTGCAATCTCGCCACGCCATGGTTCGCACTCGGTTGGATGCAGTGGTTCAGGTGAAGGAGCGGGTGGAAGAGAAGGCCGGCCAGGCGCTCGCGAAGGTCGAGTCGGCGGTGACGGTCGCGAAGGAAAAGGTGGAGGTCGCGAAACG
>JAYTAT010000276.1:0-4741 GCA_043737315.1 Archangium sp. | reverse complement strand
GTTCTGATCGAGCTCGGTCGCACGCGAGAGCACCTTCTCTGCGCCGTCGTAGTCACGGTACGTCAGGGCCATCGCGCCGATGTTGAAGAGGCTGGGCGTGAAGTCCTTGTTGAGCGAGACCGCCTTCTGGAACTGGCCCAGCGCCAGGCGGCGATCGTCGAGCTTCAGATAGATGAGGCCCAGGTTGTTGTAGACGCCGGGATCCTTGTCATCGAGCTTGCGCGCGTTGGCCGAGATGAACTCCGCCAGGCGAAAGTTGCCCTGGTCGAAGTAGATGAGCGCCAGGTTCTTGTACGCATCGGGGTTATCCCGCGTGCGGGCGAGCACCTTGCGCGCCGTCGCTTCGGCCTGCGCGTACTTCTTGGCGAGGCGGTAGGCGACGGTGAGGTTGTTGTTCAGCTCGACGTCGTACTCGTTGGCCGGGTCCTTCAGCGCCGTCTCGTAGAGCGAGATCGCGTTGTCGAACTTGTCCTGCTGGCGGTACACGCGGCCGAGGTTGAGCAGCGTGGGCTTGTGCCTGGGGTCAATCTTGTTGGCCGCCTCGTAGAAGGTGGCCGCCTCGGTCAACTTGCCCTGGCGCTCGGCGATCACACCCGAGTTGAAATGCACCACCACGTTGTTGGGCACCTTCGCGGCGACCCTGGCGAAGCCGGCCTGCGCTTCGTCGAGCTTGCCCGCATCGAAAGCGGCGACCGCGTCGGTGAAGAGCTCCTTCGCCGACTTTTCCTTCGCCCTGGGCGCCTCGGTGACGACGGGATCCTTCTTCACCTCGACCACCGCCGGCGGGCAACCCATCAGCCCGAGCGACGAGACCGAGACCAACGCTGCAAGACGAATCGACTTCATGAAGTGGCACCGGAAGCAGCGGAACGCTGCGAGAGACAGACGGGAGCGGAGTGGACGACCCAGAGACCCAGGAGCGCGCTCATCGAACACCTGCGCCCGGCGTAGGAGCGGCGGCGCTGTTGGGGGCAGGAGGCGGCGTCTCGACGACGGGCTCAGCCGGCAGCTCGACCTTCTTCTCGAAGCCAGAGGTCGCGAAGAACTCGCTGCCCCGGTAACCGATCTCGCGCGGCTTCGCGTAGAAGCCGGGCTTGAACTTGTTGAGCTTGTCCTGCGCCAGCAGCGTCCACTCGCTGTACATCGCCAGCTCGTAGGACTTTGCCAGCGCCTTCTCGAGGGCCTCCACGCACTTCTCTTCGAGCGGGAAGATGTAGCGATTCTCGAGCTCGCCACGGAAGATCGAGAGCTGGTCTTCATCGAGCCCCGGCGGATCCGGGATGTCGGTGATGTTGGTGGCCATGTCCTGGTACAGCAGGCCGACACGGGTGAGCGCCGCGATGCCGTACTCGGGGTTACCGACCTTCAGCACCTCGATGTACGCGTTCTCGAGCTCGGTGAGCTTCTTCTGCTTGACGGGCAGCTCGACCTTGAACGCGGCGATCTTCTTGAACTTGAGACCCGTGAACGTGTTCCACAGCGGCTCGAGCGACACGAAGCGGGTGTGAGCGAAGGCGAGCATCGCGCGGTCGTTGCGCTTGTCCTCGTCTTTGAGCTTCGGGTACGCGGCGATGATCTCTTTCGCCAGGCGATCCTGCTCAGGGGTGTTCTTCAGCTTCCCGTGCAGGAGGTACTGGCGGTACTTCACCTCGAGGCGGCGGGCGTCGGTGACGCGCGTGTCTTTCGGGTAGGTGGTGAGGAACGAGTCGAACTGCTTGAGCGCGTCAGCGGTCTTCGTCTGCTTCTCGAGCACGAGGCCGATGTTGTACGCGAGCTCAGGCACGTCTTTCTTGTCCTTGAAGCGCGCGATGTAGCGGCTGTACGCGGCGATCGCCTTGTCGAACTGACCGACGCCCTCGTACCAGAAGCCGGCGTTGTACTGCGCGTCGGCGACCATGCCTTCGGCCTCCTTCACCAGGGCCTCGCGCTCCTTCTTCTTCGCTTCCTGCGAGTCCTTGGGGACAAGCTTCAAGTCGAAGGTGACGATCGGAGCCGCAGCGCCCGGAGCAGGCTTGCCCTTGTTCGCCTTGAGCTCCTTCTCCTTCGCCTCTTTCTCCCTCTTGAGGGCGTCCTTGATCTCGGCGTAGCCGATCGCTTTGTCGCCGGCTGCCAGGTCGTAGGTGGCCACGAAGTTCTCGTACGTCTCGGCCGACTTCTGGAAGTTCGCCATCTTCTCGTAGAAGTAGGCGAGCGCGACCTTCACCTTCAGGTCGAAGACGCTGTTCGGGTACTCCTTGAGCACGCGCTCGCCGATGGCGATCGCCTTGTCGAGCTGGTTCGCCTCGCGGGCGATGATCATCGAGTAGGTCAACGCGCGGTCGGCGTTCTCCGACCTGGGGAACTCCTTGACGAAGTCGACGAAGAGCTCGGAGGCCTTCGCGGCGTCCTTCTCTTTCTTGTAAACGATCTCGTCGATGTACTTGTACTGCGAGCCTTCGACGAGCGCGCCCACGCGCTTGGTGAACTCGGTGTTCGGCTTGCTGAGCTTGGTGTTTCCCTTGAAGAGGCGCGAAAGCTTGTTGAGCTCGAGCCACTCTTCGCGGTCGTTGAGCACCGCCATGGTGAGGTCGGCGGCCTTCTCGGAGTTCGGGTGCTCAGGGTACCGGTTGATGACGTCACCGAAGCGACGGCCGGCCTCGACGTAGTGGTTCTTGTCGTAGAAGACCATCGCGGCCTGGTACGAGATGTCGACCTCGTCGGGGTTCTTCGGGAAGAGCTTGTTGTACGCGTCACACGCGGCGACCAGCTGGGTCTCGAAGGCGGTGATGGGCTTTTCTTCCATCTCCTTGGGGTCGCGCTTGGTGAGCTTGGCGGCCTTCTCGACCGCGCCCTTCTTGGCGTTCTTGTTCTCTTCGATTTTCTTGTCTTCGCTCAGCTCAGACTTGCCGAGCTGACCGCGCTCGATCTTCACCAGCTTGTCGTAGGCGAGGATCGAGTTGAACGCCGACTGCTGGCGGTACTTCTCGTTCGAGGCTTCCTTCGCCTCGGCGCGGTTGGGCACCTTGAAGGCCATCACGCCGACGTACTGCTTGGCCGCGGGCTCCCACTCCTCGAGGGCCCAGAGAATCTCGGCGTAATAGAACTTCAGGTTGAAGGCCTGATCGGCCACGAAGTTCTCGTCTTCAGCCGCCGCGAACGCGTCGACGTATTCCTTGTAGATGTCGCGCGCGAGCCGGTAGGTCTTCACTTCCTTCGTCTTCTGCGCCTCCTGGTGGTACTCGGTGACGGCCTGGCGCATCGCCTCTTCGGCGACGTTGAAGCCGTTGCGCAGCACTTCTTTCTTCGACTCGTTGGCCTTCCACCAGGTGCTGCCGGGGCGGTAGAGCTCGGCGAGCTTCTTCACTTCGATCTTCACCGCGTCGCGCTGGCGCAGGCCTTCGAACGACTTGATGATCGACTGCTGCCAGTCAGGCGCCGCTTCCGAGACCGCGTTGTCGTTGAGCAGGTAGCGGAACGACTTGATCGCGTTTTCGTGGTGACCGGCTTCCTGCAGCGCGTAAGCGAGCTTCTGGGTGAGCGAGAGCTGCTTCTTCTTGCCCGCGTGCGCCTTGAAGTACGCCATCGCGTCGTCGGCGCGATTCAGCTGCACGAACATGCGAATCGAGTCTTGCAGCGCCTCGTTCTTCAGGTCGGTGGCCGACTTCTCTTTGCCCTGCTTCTCGGAGAACTCGACGACGTCCTGCAGCTTCTTGAGCGCCTTCTCGTGGTTGCCTTCGTTGAAGTCGACCCAGGCCAGCTTGTAGAGCGCGTACGACTTGATCTTCGCGTTGGGCGACGCGAAGGCCTTCTCGTAATAGGTCTTCGCCTTCTCGAGGATGTTGGCCACCTCGAAGTAGTGGTTGCCGAGCTGCACGTAGGTGTCAGCCACGAACTTCGAGCCGGGGTAGCTCTTGAGCAGTTCCTCGTAGCGCTTGACCGCGAGGTCGCGCTTGCCGATCTCGTACTGGTTGTAGGCGAGGCTGTAGAGCACCTCGTCTTTACGTTCGTAGGTGGGGTACTCGCGGAGGATGGTCTCGTAGAGGCGCATCGTCTCCGATCGGTAGAGCTCAGACTCGCGGTGGTCTTCTTTGGGTTCCGCCACCTTCTCGCCGCGGTTCTTCTTTTCGTCGGCTTCCTTCTGCGAGTTGAAGAAGCCGAGCATCTCCTTGCGGTAGAGGTAGTTCGACTTCTCCCAGTAGAGTTCGCTGAGTTGGTAGAGAAGGTCGGCCTTTTGCGGGTTGCCGTCTTCGATCTTCGGAATGATCTTCTTCGCCGCTTCGATCTGCTCGTCGCGCTTCTTGTCGGCGGTGGCTTCCTTCACCACGTCTTCGATCTTGGCGTCGCGGCCGTCGAGCTTCGCGGGGCCCTTGCGCTCTTCGGGCTTCTTCGCGACAGCGGCAGCAGCAGGCGTACCGGCCTTCGCCTTCGCAGGCGCCGCCTTGGGGTCTGCTTTCTTCTTGGCCTGAGCTGCTGCGGTGCTGGCGCTGAAGCCGGCAGCAACAGCGAGGATCGTCACGAGGCGAACTGCGAGCTTCATCTGTGCTCCTGATGGGCGAAAAACGCGCGGAACCTACAACGAGGCTCCGACCAAAGAAAAGGGCACCCCGAGAACAGTGGGTGCCCTCTCAACACCTGAGAGTGTGACCGAAATCGAGCGTCAGTTCGTCGGTGCCGGACAGCCAGTCTTGAGCGTGTACTGGTAGTACCCGATCTCGTCGCGCCAGAACTCGCCCTCGAACTTCCAGTAGTTCCAGTTCTCAGC
>JAYTAT010000275.1:0-1834 GCA_043737315.1 Archangium sp. | reverse complement strand
CCGCGAGCCCGGTCACCACGCCGCCCGGGGCCCCCTTGTCGGGGATGAGATCGGCCACCAGCGGCACCTCGAGGCGCTCGTACCACTCGGGGTGATTCGTGCTGACCAGTGAGAAACCGCTCGTGAGCCGCAGCAGGTGTTCGATCACCGTCTCGCCGTTTTGTAGGCGAATCAGACCTTTAGCCAGCCCGCCGAGACGAAGCCCCCGCCCGCCGGCGAGCACGACGAGGGTCGACTTGACGGATGTGTCACGACTTCCGTACACGGTTGCCTACAGTGTCCCACCGTTTGGCGCCCAGCACACTTTATCTACCCGACCGTTTGGAGCCCTCCATGCCCCAGCACCAGTTGCCGCACATCGCGCCCCGCCAGCTCAGAACGAGGGTCGCGATGCCGATGGCGCCCCCGGTGCTGCGCCCGTCGCTGATTCCGGTCGATGTGCTTCAGGACGTGGCGCGTGAGGCCCAGCGCTCTGCGCTCGACGATTCGTTCGACGGTGAAGTCTGCACAGCCCCGATCCCACTGAGCCCTGATTTCCCCGTGCTCGGTACGGTCACCGCGGATCTCGAGGTCGCGTACTTCGCGCTGACCCAGGTGCCGCTGTTCAAAGATCTCCCGGTCGCCTCGCTCGAGGCGCTCGCAGAAGGCGCGATTCAGCTCGAAGTGCCAGACGGCGAACTGCTCTTCAACGAAGGCGACGAGGCCACCAGCTTCTTCGTGGTCGTCGACGGAACGCTCGAGCTGCTGCGCCGCAAAGAGGGCCGTGAAATCGCGCTTCGTCACGCGAAGAAGGGCGAAGCCTTCGGGCTGTTCGGTCTCTTTTCTGCGCAGCTGAGGGCCGCGTCGTCGCGCGCCATCGGTGACTGCACCATCCTCGAGATCAGCTCGGAGAAACTGCAGAAGCTGATCGCCTCTGACGAAGTGCTGCACCACCGCATGCTCGGTTTCTACCGGGAGCGGCTGGTCGAAGGCTTCATGGCCTCTCGGCTGTTCGGTGACATCGACTCCATCGCGCGCGCGCGCCTCATCGGCCGCTTCACGCACCAGGAACTCGAGGCCCGCCACGCGCTGCTCACGCCGGGCGAAGTGACCAACCTCATCGCGGTGGTCACGCACGGCCGGTTGATCCTGGAAGATCGTTCGCAGCTCGGCCAGGCGCCTCGCGAGTTCGAAGTGACGCAAGGCCAGTTCCTCGCGATCACCTCGGCCATCTCAGGCCGGCCCGCCAAGGTGCGGGTGCTCGCCACCGAGTTCTGCACGCTGTCCGCGCTCTCGCACAAGGATCTCAACGAGCTGATGCGCGACTACCCGGCGCTGCGTTCGTTGCCCGCGCGGTTGCCGAACTTCGCCCGCCAGCTCGACCGCGACGTGTTCTGCGGCAGCACCGGCGTGCCGGGTTTGTAATGGGTGGGGCGGTCCATCGTAGGGCCTCACGTCCCTGACGAAACAAACGCGCTCCCCCGGGAGTTCAAACCTCGAGATGAACGACTCCCAACTCCACCCCGGCCGCGCCGCCCTGCTGCTCGCGATCGTGGTCGCCGGAGCGGTCTTCTGGGAATCGCCGATCCTCCTGCCCTTTAAGCTGCTGTCCGTGATGGGCCACGAAACCGGGCATGCCCTCGCCTCTCTCATCGTGGGTGGCTCGGTCGATCGCGTCACCTTGAGCCTCGACGAATCGGGCGCGTGTCTCTCGCGCATCCCCGACGGGTTCTTCTCGCGCGCGATCGTCTTCTCTGCCGGCTACGTGGGCAGCGCGATCATCTCGATGCTGCTGCTGGTGGCCTCCTTCCGCTTCAACGCGCGCCGCATCATGTTGGCAAGCGCCTGCGTGTGG
>JAYTAT010000274.1:0-4745 GCA_043737315.1 Archangium sp. | reverse complement strand
CGAAGAGAAGGTCGCGCGGGCCCGAGCCGACGCTGATCGGAAGAAGCAGGAGCTGGCCGACAAGGCGCAGGTCGAACGCGAGAAGAACGAGCAGGAGCGGCTGGCGAAGTCGGAGACCGAGAAGTCGAAGGCAGAAGCCGCGCGCAAGGACCAGCTCGCCGCGCTCGAGGCCCGGACCCGCGCCGAAGATGAGAAGCGCCGCCGGATCGAAGAGGCCGCTGAAGCGAAGCGGCAGATCGAAGCCGACAAGAAGCGCAGCGCCGCCGAGCGCATCGCCTTCGCTTTGGCTGAAAAAGAGAAGAAGGCGGCCGCGGCCCAGGAAGAGAAGCGGCGGGTGGCCGAGGAACGCCGGCACGCCGAAGAGGCAAAGAAGCAGACCGAAGCGCAGAAGCTCGCCGGAAGGGAAGAGGACCGCGCGCGCCGCCAGAAGGAGCTCGAGGTCGCCTCGGCGAAGACGCCGTCGCCTTCAGAGCTGGTCGCATCGACCAAGCAGGCGCGCATGACCTTCGTGGGTTTCAAGCAGCAGGAAGGTGTGGGGCGGATCTTCTTCCGTACGTCGTCCCCGGTGCACTACCGGGTGGGCGAAGAGAACGATCGCCAGGTGATCATCACGCTGGAAAACACCGAGATCAGCCTGCCCAACAACCAGCGCATCATCGACGCGTCGTTCTTCGACACCGCCGTCTCGCTGGTGCGGCCCGAGGAGCAGGGCAGCGGGGTGAAGGTCACCATCAGCCTCAAGCAGGCGGTCGCCTATCGCGCGAGCCAGGCCGGCAATGAGCTGACGCTGGAATTCGAACGCCCCGAATGACACAAACGCCCGGGCATGCTCGGGCTGTGGGTGGCACTCGTGTTGATGGCGCCGCCGGAGACGGTGGAGATCGAGCTGACCGCCGAGCGGATGCTGCACGACGGGCTCAAGGAGCTCACCACCGCTGAAGGCCGGGCGAAGCTGGTGACCGATGGCGCGGCCATCAACGCCGATCGCATCGTCTACGACCGCAACCGCCGGGTAGCCACCGCGACCGGGCACGTGGTCGCGCGCATGACGCAGGGCGGTCGCATGGTGGTGATAGCCGATCTGATGACCCTGCGCTTCGATGACCAGCAGCAGGTCAAGGAAGTGTTTCTCTACGACGGGCAGGCGCTCTCGAAGAAAGACGTGAGCGCTGACGCACTGTTGGCTGCGGAGACCGCAGAGGCCGCGAAGAAGGTGGGCGTCACCCAGGCGCTGCTGCAGGGAAATCACCTGGTGCGCGATGGCACCCGGTGGACGGTCGACGAGCTCGAGCTGGTGCCGTGCGAGTGTGATTTCGAGAACCCGTCGTGGTCGATCACCACCAGCTCGGCCACCATCGACACCGAAGCAGAGCGGGTGTCGGTCACCAGTCCTGTGTTTCGCGTCAAACACATACCGGTGCTGTGGCTGCCGTGGTTGTCGTTGCCGCTGACCGATCGTCAGAGCGGGTTGTTGTTTACGCGGCCGGGGTTCAACCCAAACACGGGCTTCAGTCTGGAACAGCCCGTGTTCCTCACCCTGGGAAGAAGCGCGGACATCACGCTGACGCCGGGCTTTTTTATGGGCAGCCCCGGCACGGGCGCCCCGGGTTCTCAAGGAGGCCCCAGCCCACTGGGCGTCGCAGGCCCCAAGCTCGCGGCTGAGTTCAGGTACACGCCTTCGAGCCGGGCGTCGGGTCGACTGCTCGCCGGCCTTCTCTACGATTTCCGCAGCAAGCGAGACGTGTTGGTTCCCACGCTGCGAGATCCTGAGGCGCGAGGGTTTCGAGGTGAACTCGGGTGGCAACACACGCAAGAGTTCGACAAGGGCTTCGGCACGCGGGTCGACCTGAACGTGCACTCCGACGGCGACTACAACCGCGACCTCACCGTCGACATCATCGCCAGCGCAGCGACCTATCTGCGCAGCACGGCCAGCGTCTTTCACCGCGGCGAGGATCACTACGTGGGGCTCGACGTCGGGCTCCGGCAAGACATCCAGTACGGCTACGACCTGCTGGGGCGCGGCACGTTGATCAACAGCGAACCCTCGACGCGAGCGCGGCTCAAACAACTTCCGTGGGACGTTGACCCGGTGGGCCGCTTTGGTCCCGGCACGCTGCAGCGATTGCCTGCGATTACGTTCGGGTGGGCCCCGACGAAGTTGCTCGGGCCCCTTCGCTTCGACGTCGAAGGCGACGCGGTTCGCCTGGCGCCCCTGTTCTCGGAAACCGGCGACGAAGGAGCGGCTGCGGCCCAGGGAGCGGTGCTGAACGAGCCCTTCGCAAAGGCGGTCGATCGGCTCTTCAACCCGAACCCTGGAAGCCCCTACGCTGTGATCCGTGAAGGTGTCGGGGATCGTGCCTGGCAGCCAGGAGAGCGGGAAGGGCGCGACCGCCTGATGATCCTGCCGCGCATCTCGTTGTCGGCTCAGCCGCTTGGTGCGTTGTCGGTCAGTGCGTTCGTTGCCTGGCGCCAGCTGGCGTGGGTTGGCGAATTCACCGGTGACACCTGGAGCCGCGGCTATCTCGTCGTCGGCGGCCGGCTCGAGACCGAGCTGTCCCGAACGTTCGCGAACGGATCGTTGCGGCACGTGATCCAGCCGCTGGCTGAGCTTCGCGGCATTCCCATCGGGTTTCAGGGCGCGTCAGGCTCTGCGTTGGTGCCGTACGACGCGGTCGACGCGGCGGTGCCCGGAGTGACGCCGCGATTTCAGGGCGTGCTCGAGCTGCGCCAGAGGCTGGTGGCGCGTGATGGCACCGAGGTGTTGCGCCTCGACGTGGGGCAGGGTTTTGAAGCGAGCGGGGCGACGTATGGGGCAATGAAGTCGCGGCTGGGCGAGGCCTTCGGCCGGCTGGGCACGCGCTTGGGCTGGTTCTCGGCGCAGGGCATTTTGCGCATCGACCCCGTCGCGAAACGGTTTCCGCCCGTCGTGCCCCGCGCGCCCGAGTTCCCGATCACGCGCGCAGCCGGAAGGGCCGAGTTCAGTGATGGCCGGCACGGCGCCTACATCAACTACGAGCAGCTGCTGATGGAGGGCACAGCGCGATCCCGCCAGCCCATCGATCTGCTCTTCCTCATCGACCGTGGCTACACGTCTGCGACGCAGGTGCGGCAACTGACCCTGGGCGCCTTCTGGGATTTTGGGCCGATCAGTCTTCGATACGATGCGCTGCTCAGTGACAACGGGGCCGCCTTTCCAGAGCTCGTCTTTGCCCAGCACAGCGCCGCCGTGGGCATCTCGCCTGCGTGCGATTGCTGGCGGGTCGACGTGGTTGCCACCCAACCCATACCGCTCGTGATTTCCGAGACGACACCGCTGCGGTTTCCCTCGTTTGGCTTCAACGTGACGATCTCCAGGTTCGGCACGATCGGGGCCCGGTAAGCCTTGACCGGGGGGGGGCATGCTTCGACAATGCGCGCCTGTTTTCCCTCGCAGAGTTCAGGGAGTCGAAGCGAATGCGCATGCGCCTGAAGGTGCTGGCTGGTCTGATGTCTGTCTGCCTTGTCCCGGCGTGTGGGGGCTCGACGGGTGCCGCGTCGATTGATTACGTCGAGGTCATGCCGGCCCAGCCGAAGATTGGCGACGTGGCCACGGTGCGCTTCAAGTTGCTCGACGAGCGCAGCCTTCCGCTCGCTGGTTCCACCGTTGAGTTCAAGCTGGAGTCGGCCAACAGCGGCGTGACCCTCAGCCCCCTGACGGCCGTCTCGATTCGAGGCAGCGGTTACGCCGAGACCCAGATCATCGCCAGCGCGCGCGTGAACTCCGTCATCATCTCGGCCACCTCGGGCAACAAGAAGGTCTTCTCTCCGCCCATCACCTTCGCAGGCTCTGTGCCCAGCGGCCGTCAGCTGACCTTTCAGTGCGGCCCCATCGCGGGTGACGGCTCAGGTGGGCGTCACGCCATCGGTGCCTACGACAGCACTCGCACCCTCATCGCAGGCTCGCAGCTCGACTGCACCGCGCACGTCGGCGATCGCAACGGCGACGGCGTGTCCGACGCTCTGGTCTCATTCATGACGGAGGCCGGCACCATCGGCGCGACGGGCCTGTCCAAGGCTGACCTCGTGGGCAACGCCACGGTGACCTACAAGACTTCGTTGCCGCTGCCTCAGGACGTCGCGCCCGAGGTCTTCAAGTGGGTGACCGCCATCGCCGAGCTGTCGAACACCGGCGAGTACCTCGCCCCGTTGTGGATGCACCCGTACGAGTGGGTCGAAGATCCCCGCACGGTGGCCCTGTCTGCCACCCCAAACAGGTACACCCTGAGCGAGCCGCGCCGCCCCGACCCCATTCGCCTCACGATGGACGGCAGCGGCCTCAACGGGCGCTTCTTGAACAACCCGCGAGACAATCTGGTGAGCATCATCGCCATCACCTCAGGCGAAGAGGGCTTCACCGACTCGAACAACAACGGCAAGTTCGACGACAATGAAGCGTACGACGACCTCACCGAGCCGTTCGTCGACTCAAATGACAACGGCACCTGGGACCGCGACGAGCGCTTCATCGACGTCGACGGTAAGGGCACCTGGAACGGCAAAAACGGCTCGTGGGACGCCAACACCCTCATCTGGAAGCAGGAGCGCATTTTGTGGACGGGGAGTCCCGCGGAGGAAGACACGAAGATGGTGGTGCCCAACGTGATTGGCCACCGCCCGGTCTTCGCTCCGGCGTTCGCCGCTTCAGCAATCAACCTCGTGTGCAACGGCTCGCCTTGCACCGCTGCAGGCCCAGAGCAGTTCGT
>JAYTAT010000273.1:0-1836 GCA_043737315.1 Archangium sp. | reverse complement strand
ATGAATCGACTGCCGTTCGCCCTCGCGCTCGTTGCCTTCGCCGCCCAGGCTCAACCTGCTGGGTGGAGCCTCGATGTTTCGGCGACCGAGCTGGCGGTGAAGACGTGGAAGACGGGCGCGGGCGCATCGCTGGCACATGATCACGTGCTCCGCGCGACGAAGTTTTCCGGCAAGGGCTCGCTCGATGATTCCGGAGCTCCCGAGTCGCTCAAGCTCGAGCTCACCGTTGAAGTGGCCGGGCTGATCCCCGATGAGCCGGAGACGCGCCGGAAGTACTTCCTGCCGAACACCCCGGTGCCTGCGAAGGATCGCCAGAAAGTGCTCGAGAACATGCTCAGTGATGAGCAGCTCGACGCGGCGAAGTTTCCCACCATCTCGTTCGTGGTCTCGAAGGTGTCCATCGAAGCGAGCGGTGCACTGCGATGCCAGGGCAAGTTGACCCTGCACGGGGTGACGAAAGAGGTGTCGTTCCCCATCAAGGTGAAGACGGGTGACCGGCAGGCTGAAGGAGACGCGCAGGTGCGGCTCAAGACCAGCGACTTCGGCGTGAAGCCCTACAGTGCGGCGCTTGGGTTGATCAGGAACAAGGACGAGGTCGAGCTGGTGGTGCACGTGGTGCTCAAGCGCTGAGCAGCAGCTCCCTTTTTCCTAGAGCTTCTGCGCCAACCCCCACTTCACCACCGGCGCCGCCGCCTTCGCCTGCTCCAGCACAAAACCTTTGAACCCCGCCCCAAAGCGTACCCGCCTGGGCACCTTCGAGCAGCTCAGCGCCAGCGCCTTGTTCTTGAGCAACTCCACGCGCGGGTGTTCGGCACTGACCCCCGGCGGCGGCCGCTTGAGCCGCTCCATCGAGTCAGGCACCAGCCCCACTTTTCCGGCCGCGCTGATCAACTCAGCGAGCGGCACGCCCGTCTTGTCCTCGATCAGCAATGTGCGCAGCTTCTGCAAACTCGCCGGCTCCAGCATGTAGAAGCCGAAGGCCACCACCTCTTCCAGCCCCAGGTGCAGGTAGAGCGCCGCCGGGCCTTCCATCGGCTCGAAGCCCTCGAAGGGCAACATGCCGGCGATGTTCGTCTTGTACGGGCTCTTGTCTTTTGCGAAACGGACGTCGCGGTTCGGGCGGAAGACCTTGGTCGGCCCCAGCGTGCGTCCGTAGATCTTCTCCAGCGGAGCGCGCAGCTCGGCGAGCAACGAGTGCATCGGCTGCAACCACAGCTGCTCGTAGGCCGGCTTGTTCGCCTGAAACCACTCGCGGTTCTGCGCCATCGCCAGACTCTGAAACCAGCTGATGCCGGCTTTGGGAAAACCTTCGAACGGCGCCTCGGGCAGCTCAGGCTTCGTCTTCTTCGTGGCCATGCGGCAAGGTCTACTACGGGCTCGCCGAGGCCCCGGTCTCTTCAGCGAACAGCGCGTCGGTCGACGAGGTCTTCCGCGGGCGGCCACGCTTCCTGGGCGCAGGCGCCAACTCGGCCCCTTCGACCGGCGCGCTCACGGCCTTGCGCAAACGGGGCAAGGTCAGCGCGTTGACCTTCACCGCGAGCGCTTCATCGTGCTCGGCGAACACCCTCAGATAGGCGTGCAGGCGGTGGCCCTTGCGCAGCAACGTCTCCTGCTCTTCCTCGAGGGCCACCCGCACCGCGTCACGTTGCGCCTCGATGTGGAGCAGCTCGAGCTGGCGCTCCTTGACCCGGGCCACCGCCACCTGCAAACCGGTGGCATCCAGCTCGGGGAAACGCACGTCGGGCAACGACGAGAAAAGTTGAAGGAGTTGCTGCAGATCAGCTGGAAGAAGTTCGAGGTCGTTCATGGTGGCTCCTGAAAGGATGTTCAGTATCC
>JAYTAT010000272.1:0-4754 GCA_043737315.1 Archangium sp. | reverse complement strand
CCGCCGAAAGGGTGTGGCTGCACATCGGTCGAGCCGGGCCTGCTTGCGCTCGCCTTGCTGACCCTCCTGAAAAAGAAGAGCTGCTCCCTCTCGCCCTGAAAGAGAGGGTCTGGGGTGACTGTTCGGCCGGCCACCGGATGATCCGATATCGGCCGCGAACTCCCGACGTGCGCGGTGCTCTGCACAATCACGAGACTCCGTGCACCCCGCTCGTGCCCTTCCTGGCCCTTGCGTTCTCTGCTGCGACACCCGATCTGCTCACCCGCGCCGAGCGGTGATCATCAAATCAGGGCCGACGCTGACCGCATCGATCGTCTTGAACTTCAGCGCCTTCGCGGGATCTTGAACACCCAGCGCGCCTGACCAGGTCAGCCCCGAGTGCCCGAACAACTTGGGAGCCACGAACAGCACCACCTCGTCAACGAGATCCGCCTCGAGGAACGACTGATGCACCGAAGCCCCACCCTCCACCAGCACGTGCAGCGCGCCCTCCTTCACCAACCGGCGCAGCAACGCGTGCATGTCCAGAGAGCCCTTCGAGCCCGGCATCGACCACACCTCGACGCCCCGTTTCGCCAACGTTCCCGCAGCGCGTGACTCTGCAGGTTCGAGCGTCGCGATGATCGTGCGCGCCGGCTTCGTGTCGTAGAGCTTCGACTTCGGGCTCGTACGCAGCGACGGGTCGAGCACCAACCGAATCGGGTTGCGCGTGCCCTTTTTCCCCAGCCGGGTCGTGAGCCGCGGATCATCCGCGATGACGGTCGACGATCCGACCACCACCACGTCGACCACATCCCTCAACTGGTGCGCGATCTTCCGCGAGGCTTCCGAGCTGATCCACTTCGAGCGCCCCGTCGACGTGGCCAGCTTCCCATCGAGCGTGATGGCCGCCTTCGCGGTCACCCACGGCAGCCCGGTCTTCATCGCCTTCAAGAACGGCTGGTTGAGCGAATCGGCCGCCTCACGCAGCACGTGCGCGGCCACCTCGATGCCCGCCGAACGCAGCCGCCGCACACCCTTCCCATTCACCAGCGGGTTCGGATCACTCGACGCGTAGACCACCCGCTTCACGCCCGCGGCGATGATCGCATCGCTGCACGGAGGCGTGCGCCCGTGGTGATTGCATGGCTCCAGCGTCGAATAGAGCGTCGAGCCCTTCGCGCCAGAGCCCGCATTCAACAACGCCACGGCCTCGGCATGAGGGCCGCCGAGCTTCGCGTGATACCCGGTCGCGACCACCCGGCCCCCCTTGACGATCACCGCGCCGACGGCGGGGTTCGGGTGCGTGCGGCCCAGGCCCTTCACCGCCTGAGCGATGGCGATCGCCATGACAGCCGCGTCGTTCAACCCTTGCCCTTGGGCTTGTCAGCCACCTTCTTCGCCTGCGCCTGCAGGATGTCTTTGAGCTCGTCCATGAACTCCGCGATGTCGCGGAAGCTCCGGTACACCGAGGCGAAGCGCACGTAGGCGACCTCGTCGAGCAGCGGCAACCGCTCCATCACCATCTGGCCGATGGTGGTCGAGGGCACTTCTTTCTCGCCCATTTCCTGCAGCTTGCGCTCGATCTCGGTGGCCAGCTGCTCGACCTGATCGACCGACACCGGCCGCTTCTCACAAGCCTTCTTCAAACCCGCGAGCAGCTTGTCGCGATCGAAACCCTCGCGTCGCCCGTCTTTCTTCACCACCAGCGGGTTGAGCTCTTCCACCCGCTCGTAGGTGGTGAAGCGGCGCTTGCACGTCTCACACTCACGCCGCCTGCGGATGATCGTGCCCTCGGCAGAATCGCGAGAGTCCATCACCCGGGTGTCGGCAGCGGCACAGAAGGGACAACGCATCGGTCAGCTCTTCTCGAGGCGCGATTGGTAGAGCGGGAAGGACTTCGTGAACTGCTTCACCTCTTCGCGGATCTTCGCCAGCGCCGCTTCGTCTGCGTGCAGGTCGAGTGCCTTGCCGATGAAGCCGGCCACCTTCGCCATGTCAGGCACCGTCAGACCGCGGGTGGTGATCGCCGCCGTACCCACGCGCACGCCCGAGCTGACAGTGGGCTTCTCGGGATCGAACGGAATCTGGTTCTTGTTCACCGTGATGCCCGCGCGGTTGAGCACGTCTTCGGCCACTTTGCCCGAGACCTTCTTGGGGCGCAGGTCGAGCAGCATGAGGTGGTTGTCGGTACCGCCCGACACGATGCGCAGCCCCTGGCCCTGGAGTCCTTCGGCCAGCGCCTTCGCGTTGTCCACCACCTGCTTCGCGTACACCTTGAAGCTCGGCTGCAGCGCCTCGTGAAACGCCACCGCCTTCGCGGCGATCACGTGCATCAACGGCCCACCCTGCATGCCGGGGAACACCTGGCTGTTGATGGTCTTCGCGTACTGCTCTTTCATCAAGATGAGGCCTGAGCGCGGGCCGCGCAGCGTCTTGTGCGTGGTGGTGGTGACGATGTCTGCGTACGGAATCGGAGACGGGTGCACCCCGCCCGCGACCAGCCCCGCGATGTGCGCCATGTCGACCATCAACGCCGCGCCCACCGAGTCGGCGATGGTCTTGAAGCGCGGGAAGTCGATGATGCGCGGGTACGCCGACGTGCCCACCACGATGACCCGCGGCTTGTGCTCTTTGGCGAGGGCCTCGGCCTGGGCGTAGTCGATCTGCTCGGTCTCCTTCACCAGGCCGTAGTGCACGACCTTGTAGAGCTTGCCGGAAAAATTGAACGCCGCTCCGTGGGTCAGGTGGCCACCCGAGTTCAGGTCGAGCGACAGCATGGTGTCGCCGATCTTCATCAGCGCCATGTACGCAGCCATGTTGGCCTGGCTGCCGGAGTGCGGCTGTACGTTGGCCGCCTGCGCCCCGAACAACTGGATCGCGCGATCGATGGCGAGCTGCTCCACCTTGTCGACCTCTTCGCAGCCGCCGTAGTAGCGCTTGCCCGGGTAGCCCTCGGCGTACTTGTTGGTGAGCGTCGTGCCGACCGCCTCCAACACCGCGGGGCTGACGAAGTTTTCCGAGGCGATGAGCTCGAGGCCCTCTTCCTGGCGGCGGGTCTCCGACTGGATGAGCTCGGCGATGACGGGATCGACCTGCTTGAGCGTGGCGGTGTTCTCCATGCCTTGGCGTAGCCCCAAAAACCCGTGTTCTCAAGTGGTTCACCTTTGACACGAGAAGGCCGCTAAATCGCCTGATGCACTTCCTGTGTCTGCTCGCAGCCGTGCTCGGCGCGGAACCGCCCGACGCGGGGATCGCCCCGGCACAAGACAGGTTCAACGCTGAAGTGACCGCGCGGTTCGGAGAAGGTGTCACCGTCACATCGGGTGACGTGAAGCTGAACGTACGGGGCCGCGTGCAGGTGCAGGCGCTCTCGGTGTTCCCCACCGACGGCAGCACCGCGGTGCGCCAGAACACGATCTTCGTGCGCCGGGCGCGCCTGTCGGTCAAGGGCGAGTTCCCCTGGCACCTCTCGATGAACCTGCAGCTGGCCTTCGCCAATCAAGACATGGAGGCCGACGCCCCCAACGTGCTGCGCGACTTCAACGTGCAATGGGCCCCGTTCAGAGACCTGTCATTTCGGCTGGGCCAGATGAAGGTGCCCTTCGACGTGCAGCGCGTCGTCTCGTCGAGCGCGCTCCAGTTCGTCGACCGATCGACCGTCACCGCCGAGTTGAACCTCGATCGTGACGTGGGCCTGGTCGTCCACTCCGAGGATCTCTTCGGGCTGGGGGGCCGGCTGCGGTACGCGCTGGGCGTCTTCGGGGGCGACGGCCGCAACCGCATCGGTACCAACGTGGGCCTGCTCTTCGGGGGCCGCATTCGATACAGCCCCCTGGGGCCGTTCGACGACCGGCTCGAGGGCGATCCCGATCGTGATTCGAAGTTTCGCATCGCCTTCGGGGCGGGCGCGGCGCGCAACACCGCCACCAATCGCCCGCGCAGCACCACCGGCGCGCCCTTCAGGTTCGCGAACTTCAACTACACGCACGCCACGGGCGACCTGCACGTGAAGTGGCACGGGCTCTCGTTGCTCTCAGAGATCTACTGGCGCCAGGCCGACACCAATTCGGTCACCCAGGGCGAGGTCACTGAGTTCTCACGCTCGGGCTGGGGCTGGTTCACGCAAGTAGGCGGCTACATCACGCCCTGGCTCGAGCTCGCTGCGCGGTACGGCGACACGCAGCCGCTGGGCGCCACCGACCCCACCTTCAATCGCCTCAGGGAAGTCGGAGGAACCATCAACCTCATGTTTCTCCAACACGACCTCAAGCTGCAGACCGACCTGTTCTGGGTCGATGAAGCGGGCAAGGGCCGCGTGCAGCTGCGCATTCAAGCGCAGGTCTTCTTCTAGGGAATCGACCAGGCGTTCCCTTCGAGTTCGATCGGCGCATCGGCCACCGAGGCCCCGGACGCGCGGATCCAATGCATCTGGCTCATCGCGTCGCCGCCCATCTCACACACCTTGGCGCGCAACGCGGTGAAGGTGGCCTCGTCACTCTCCTTGCGCTCGACCTGCACCCAGCCCAGGCCCTTCGCGCCGGCAGGCAGGTCGGTGGCGGTGGGAAAGTCGTGCACGTGACACTCGGCGGGGCCGCGGGGGCCAGGTTTGCGCGCCGGCCCCTCGCCCCTCAAAACCGGCTGAATCTCGGTGCGGCAGCCCACCAGCAGCACCGCGCCCAGCAGGAGATGCTTCATCGTTGCGCCTCGACCTGGCGGATCTTCTCGACCCGCGCCGCGTGCCGGCCGCCTTCGAACGAGGCGGCCAGGAACGC
>JAYTAT010000271.1:0-1841 GCA_043737315.1 Archangium sp. | reverse complement strand
CACCGGTCTGCTGCAGCTCACGGCGAAGCTCCTGCACCTGCTTGCGATCGACCGGACCGCCGCCCTTGAGCAGGCGCACGGCGTAGCGGATTTCAAGGCTGCCCTCGCGGCGGCGCGCGGTCATCAGCGGGCCTTCCTTCGAGCGGCGGGCCACCTTCAGCTCGCGGAAGTGCAGGCCGTGCAGCATGCTCACGCTGGCCTTCTCGAGCGTGCCGAGGTCGAGATCGGCAAGCTTCTTACGAAGGATTCGCGCCATCGCCTTGCGCGCGTCCTTGCCGGCGTGGCGCGCCGTCTGGAACAAGGCGACATCTTCGGCCGCAGGCGGTGCAGCGACCGTGGGCGGGGCCCCGTGAGGCTGCTGCTGTTGCTGCTGCTGCTGCTGGGCGCGCTGCTCGCTGCGGAGCACCACGCGGCCGTTCTCGAACGGCAGGTTGCACGCAGCGCAGAACGCCTGCTGCACCTCGAGCGGCGCGGGGCCACCCTCGGCCTGCGGCTCGAGCGAGATCTGCAGCTCGTTCGACTCACCACGCGCGGCCGAGAAGAGCGGCTTGCGGCCGTCGTCGAGGCGCTTCTGGTTGTCGATGGCCAGGCCGTCGACGAGCTTGGAGATCGGAAGATCGTCGGAAGCCCCTTCGCGCGCCTTCATGCGGGCCAGCAATTCGCTGGCGACCAGCGCGGTCTGGCACTCCTGCAGTACTTCGCAGGCGACCTCGGCGATGGGCGGGTACTTCTTCTTGCGATCGTCGTCGCGGCGCTTGCGATCGCCCTGGCGGCCGATGCTGCGCAGGTACTCTGCGTGCGCTTCGGGGTGCCGCTCCGAGGGGCGATACGGAGGCAGCGCCTCTTCGGGGTTGGGCTCCATCACGCCGGTGATGGTGAGCGCTTCCGGATCTTCCGGCAGCATCCAATCGGTCAACGCGAAGGTGTCACGCACGGTGACCTGCAGCTTGCGATCGCGGGAGCGTTTGGCCATCGCCGCGAGGCGAGAGAGCATGGTGACCTCGGGCGTCTTTCCCACGTGCGACAACAAACCTTTATCGACTGCACGCTTCGTGATGTCCGTCGAGTGGAGCGGCATGCCCGCCTCTTCGAGGACGCGAAGCGCCGCTTCATAGAATGTCATGATATTTCCAAGTAAATTCAGGGACTTCCACTGGAAGTCAACAGGAGACGCGGGAACCTACGCAGGGGTACACTGAGTGTCAACGTGTGATGATCAGGTTCCGAGTGGGTCACAGCTGGCAACGCGAACCACCCGGGCCTGGAGGCCCTCGCGACGCCTTCGCTTTCGAGCTGGAGGGCATCAACGTGCTGCCCGGCGCGAACGACGAGCCCCTCGTTCGCATCGTCACGGCGCTGGTCGACACGGTCAGCGCGATGGTGGTCGATGGCGAACGCGCGGGCCAGGTTTCCCTCGAAGACGTGCACCTCGAGCTGTGTTTCTGGCGCACCTTCGGCAACGAGGTGACGGTCGCGGTGATCGATCTTTCGCAGCCACCGCGGCAGGTGCGCGCGCCGATCGCGGTCGAGTTGCCCACCCTGGTCGAAGCGACCGTTCGTTTCGCTCGGCACTTTCTTCGCGACGTCGAGCAGCACCGCGGTGACATCGAGGCCGAGCTGATTGCGCTCGAGAAACGGCTCAAGCGGCTGACTTCGGCGGTGATCGAAGAGCGGCCGCGTCGAGAGGCACCCCTTGCGTGGAGTGCGGTGCGCAGCGCGACCGGAATTCCCCCGTCGGCGCCCGAGGCCGTGGGCTTTTCGCTGCGTGATGACGACGGCCACACGCTGGCGTGGAACCGCAAGACACGCGCGGGGCTGCCTCCCCTGCTCTTCGATGGTGA
>JAYTAT010000270.1:0-1842 GCA_043737315.1 Archangium sp. | reverse complement strand
GCAACGGGCCGCGCAGCAGGTGCCACGCCCAGGCTGAAAACAGCACGATGCCCGTCGCACCCGAGATGAGGGCGTTGGCGTGAAGCGGTACGGCGATGGGCAACATGGGCATCGCCGACGCCATGCCCACCGTGAGCACCGCGACGGGCGTGAAAGACCCCTTGAGCGTGATGCTGATGTATTCCCAGGCGCAGGCGCCCGCGGCGAAGCCCAGCAGCGCAGCCGTCCACCAGCCGCCCAGGTAGAGCAGGTACAAAACACCGGGGAGCAGCGTCAACCCGGAGATCACCCGTACGAGGAGGTTCTTGTTCTTGTCCGTCACGAACTCGCTCTGCGGAAGGGCAGCGTCTGCGCCTGGGCTCCGGTCATGCCGAAGCGGCGCTCGCGCTGTTGAAACGCAGCGAGGCAGTCGACCAGCTCGCGCGCGCGGAAATCAGGCCAGAGGATCTCGGAAAAAATGAGCTCGGCGTACGCGGTCTGCCAGAGCATGAAGTTCGACAACCGGCGTTCACCCGAGGTGCGGATGACCAGGTCGACCGGCGGCAAACCCGAGGTCCACATCAACGCGTCGACCAGGGCTTCGCTCACGGCGGCGGGCTCGAGCTGACCACTGCGCGCCTGCTCAGCGATGCGCCGGGCCATGGAAACCAGCTCTTCCCGCCCGCCGTAGGACAACGCGAGCGTCAGCGTCATGCCCGTGTTGCCGGCCGATTCTGCACGGATCGCCTCGAGCGGCTCGCGCACGTACTTGGGCAGCTTGTCGAGCTCACCGATGGCGTTGAGGCGGATGCCGTTGCTCAAGATCTCCTCGCGCTCCTGAAGCAGGTATTCGCGGAGCAGATCCATCAAGGCAGCCACTTCATCGGCCGGCCGGGCCCAGTTCTGAGACGAGAAGGCGTAGAGGGTGAGCGCTTCGACCCCGACCCTTCGGGCGCAGCGGGTGACCTCGCGCACGCTGTCGGAGCCGATGCGGTGGCCCTCGACGCGAGGCATGCCCCGGCCCTCGGCCCAGCGGCCGTTGCCGTCCATGATGATGCCGACGTGCCGCGGCAGGGGGCGCGTCTTCAGCCGACTCTCGAGTTCAGAGGTTGATTCCATCGATACGACCGGCTTCCGCGAACGAGCCAACCTACCCGAAAGGGGCTCGCCGTCGAGTGTGAAACTGCGTTCGGGTGTCGAGCAGCCTGACACGCCCGGGGCCTGCGCACTTCCTGCCGTCTGGTGAACGGTCGCGAGGTGACGGTGAGCGGTTCTTCTTGGTGACACTCCATTTCCGATTCACCACTTCGTTTGACCCGGCTGGCCACCGTCCCTACCATCTGTGCGCGCCATGGCTCCCAAAGTGATCGGTCCGTACCGTGTGCTGGAGACGCTCGGCAGCGGGGGCGTGGGCACCGTCTATCGTGCGATCGATCGCCGCACCGGCGAAGTGGCGGCGCTCAAGCTGCTTTCGACGGGCCCCGCGCTCGATCCCCGGGCGGCCCGCCGCCTCGCGCGCGAGTTCGAGACGCTGCAGCACATGTCGCACCCCAACGTCGTGAAGGTCTACGACACGGGCGTCTTTCAAGGCTACCCGTACCTTGCGATGGAGTTGGTCGAGGGGCTGACCCTTCGTCACTACCTCGCGCTCGCCGAAGAGGATCTCGCCAGCGATGCAGCGCTGGCCCGGGCGATCTCAGCGCACCGGCACGTCGGCTCGAGCCCAGAGACCGGGGTGGCCCGCGACGACGACTCCAACGCCGACGAAGAAGATGAAGACGCGAACAGCGGCGTGTTCAACCTGTCTGCGTTCGGCGAAGAGGCCCCCAGCGAAGAGTTTTCGGATGACGAACGTTTCGTCGA
>JAYTAT010000269.1:0-1843 GCA_043737315.1 Archangium sp. | reverse complement strand
TCAACGGCTTCTCGGCGAACATCTCAGACGGCGGTCTCTTCGTGGCCACGGTCAACCTGCTGCCGCTGGGTACCGAGGTCGATCTCTCGTTCACGTTGCCTTCCGGTGAACGCATCGAAGCCAGGGGCAAGGTGCAGTGGGTGCGCGAGGTCAACGATCAGCTGATCGACGCGTTCCCCGGCATGGGCGTGCAGTTCTCGGCGCTCAACCCCGCGGCACAGTCAGCGATCACCCAGTTCCTGGTGCAGCGAGATCCGCTCTTCTTCGCCGACGCGGACTGATTTTCGTCAGGTCAACTGCAGCACACGCTCTTCGAGCCGCTTGCCGCGCCACACGGTGAGGAACAACACGTTCTTCGCCGCGAGCAGACCCACCGAGCGGGTGATGATCTCTTCGGGCTGCACGGTGACGCTGTCGTACGAGACGCACAACACGTTGTTTGCCTCGAGCTTCGCGTCTTTCACGCCGAGCAGTGCTTTGAGCTCATCGAGGGGCACCTGGCCCCGGGCGATCTGCACGCGGAACTCACCCATCTGCCCGGTGAGCTCGGCCATGCTCGAAGCACTGACCAGCTTGCCCTTGTCGAGGATCGCTGAGGCATCGCAGAGCTCTTCAAGCTCCTGCAGGTTGTGGCTCGAGACGACCACCGTGTGTTTGCCCTTCAGGTCGCGAATGACGCTGCGCACCGAGGCTGCGATCTTCGGGTCGAGGCCGGCCGTTGGCTCGTCGAGGAAGATCACCGGGGGCGAACCCATCAGCGCCTGGGCCATCGACACGCGCTTGTGCATGCCGTGCGAGAGCGCTCCGGCTTGAACGTTCCACGTCTCGGGGAGCTGCACGCGCTCGAGCGCCGCCCTGGCTTCCGACTCGGCGTTAGGGAGGCCCGAGAGCTCGCCGTAGTACGTGAGCAGCTCACCGACCGGCCACGTGGGCGGAAGAATCGCGTCTTGCGGAAGCACGCCGACCTTCCGCTTGAGCACGCCGGGCTCGGTCGGGTCGAGGCCCAACACGCGAATGGTGCCGCTGGTGGGGAACAGGAAGCCGCACATCATGGAAAAAGTGGTGGTCTTGCCGGCGCCGTTGGGGCCGATGAGCCCGTAGCAGTGACCTTCTTCGACGTTGAAGGTGACGTCGTTGACCGCCACCTTGGCGCCGAAGTGTTTGCTCAGCCCCTTGATCTCGATCGCTGCGCTCACAGGTCTCTCCTTCTGAGCGCGACCTGCGCCAGGCCCAGGAAGACGAGCCCGAAGCCCACGTGCACCAGGGCCGCGGTGAGGAAACGCCCCCAGTGCGGGTGGAGCAGATCGTCGCCGTACTGCCAGACCGACGCGTAGCGCACGTAGGCCATGGCTGACTCTGCCTTGAGCATCGCCAGTGTGCCCTGCGCCGCCTGTTCACCGGGGAAACGCACGGCCCCACCGATGAGCGCGACGAACCAGATCACGAACAGCGCGATGACGTTGAGCACCAGGCTGATGCCGCCCTGCTTCACCAGCGAGCTGAACAGCGCGGTGAGCGAAAGGTAGGCCAGCGAGAGCACCATCGACGAGATGATGAGCTTGACCGTCCACAACGCGACGTCGGCGGCGGCAAACTCGGCGTTGAGCACCTTGGCCACCAGCACCATCATCAGGGTGCAGATGCTCATCAAGAGCGCAAACAGCGTCACCTGCGAGAGCAGCTTGCCCATGATGATCGAGCTGCGTTTGACGCGCACCACCAGGTACCGAATCGACTTGGGGCCGACTTCACCCGCGAGCTGATCGAAGCCCATCAGCGCGATGAACAGCGGCAGGAATCGCAAGGTCAGCTTGAAGACCACCAGCAGCACGATGGGAATCGC
>JAYTAT010000268.1:0-1844 GCA_043737315.1 Archangium sp. | reverse complement strand
CGCCGCCTGGAACGTGCCGCTGCTCGGCGTCCGCGCTGGAGGCAACTGAAATGGAGCCCTTCGAACTGCTGATTCATGGCGCCTCCGAGGTGCTCACGTGCACGGGCGAAGGCAGCGCGGAGCAGAAGCTCGCGCCGATCGCCAAAGGGGCCGTGGGCATTCGTGATGGGCGCATCGCCTGGCTGGGCACCCAGCCGCCCGTACGAGGTGAGATCGAGCTCGACGCGCGCGGCGGGTTCATTGGGCCCGGCTTCGTCGACTGCCACACCCACGTGGTGTTCGCCGGTGATCGTTCGGGTGAGTTCGAGCAGCGTTGCCAGGGCAAGACGTACCTCGAGATCGCTGCCGCGGGCGGGGGCATCGCGCGCACCGTCACCGCCACGCGTGCGGCCAGCGAGCAGCAGTTGATCGAGCTGGCCGTGCCCCGGTTGGAGCGGCTGCTCCGCCATGGCGTCACCACCGCTGAGGTGAAGAGCGGCTACGGGCTCGACGTTGAGTCCGAGTTGCGGATGCTGCGGGTGATCGCGAAGTTGAGAGACCGCACGCCGATCACGCTCGTCGGTACGTTGCTCGCGCTTCACGCGATTCCTCCTGAGTTCAAGGAAGACCGCGCGGGCTGGGTGAAGAAGGTGATCGACGAGCTGCTGCCCATCGTCGCGCGCGAACAGCTGGCTCGGTTCAATGACGTGTTCGTGGAGCAGTCGGCGTTCACCCCTGATGAGGCGCGGGCGTGTCTTCAGGCGGGGCGTGCGCTGGGGTTGTTGCCGCGGCTGCACGTCGATCAGCTCACCTCGAATGGGGGGGCGCAGCTGGCGGCGGCCCTCGGCGCGGTGACCGCGGATCACCTCGAGCAGATTTCGGCTGAGGGCATTGCGGCGCTGGCGAAGGCAGGCACGGTGGCGGTGCTCGCTCCGACCTCGACGTTGTTTGCCAGGGTGCGGCCGTTTGCTCCGGGCCGGGCGCTGGTGGATGCCGGGGTGACCGTGGCGCTGTGCACCAACTGCAACCCGGGCAGCTCGCACTCAGAGAACGTGTTCCTGGCGATGGGGTTGGCGTGTGTGGAAAACGGGCTGACCCCGGCAGAGGCGTACCTCGGGTTCACCCGGCATGGAGCTGATGCGTTGGCAGAGCCCGAGCTGGGGAGACTGCAGCCCGGTGCCCCGGCGGATCTCGTGATCTACGAGGCCGAGAGCTACCGGGCGTTGCCGTATCACTTCGCCATGAATGACGTGGCGCACGTGGTGAAGTCGGGACGTGTGGTTTTCTGAAGGTGGATATCTCTGCCTGCGCCAGCGGGGAGAGGGAGTTTGAATCTGGCCTTCCGGGCGTTACAACCGCGCTCGATGTGTCGAATCTTCGCCGTAAGAGCAGCCTCGCCGGTCTCGGTTCGCCACGCCTTTGACGGGCTCAGAAAACTCGCCATCGAACACAAAGACGGCTGGGGCGTGGCCACCTTCCCCCAGACCGGAAAGTGGATCGAGACCGGAACGCTTTCGGCTCAGAGCTGCTCGCGGTTCGACGAGCTGGGCGATCTGAGCACCCAGGCGATGCTGGTGCACATCCGGCTCGCTTCCGTCGGCACCGTGCACGAGCGCAACACGCACCCCTTTTCGGCGGGCCCGTGGGTGTTCATGCACAACGGCACCCTCAAGAACTTCGATCGGGCGCGGGCACGTCTCGAAGCCGAGGTCGCCCCTGCCTTCCGCGCCGAGCTGCGTGGCGAGACCGACTCGGAGCGCTGCTTCGCCCTCTTCCGCACCTATCTCGAAGACCGCACCTCGACGGATCACGTGGTGCAGGCGCTCACGCGCGTGTTCCGCACCGCCGAGAGAATCTGCGACGAC
>JAYTAT010000267.1:0-4784 GCA_043737315.1 Archangium sp. | reverse complement strand
AGGCCCAAGATGGCGATCATCGAGCGGAACCGGAAGCAGCGGAACGCTGCGCGAGACAGACGGGAGCGCAGCGGACGGCTGGCCGAGGTGGAGCGACCGGGATCATGAAGCGGAACCCACACCTTACTTGGAGCCCCGGGCCTGACGATGAGATCCGTGTGGTACAGCGCGATTCGAAGATGAGCCCGTACCTGTCGCTGTCCATCGTGGTTCCGGTCTACAGCGGTCAGGCCTTCCTTCCCGACCTGGTGGCGCGGCAAGAAGCGCTCAGGGCGCAGCTGGAAACTTCCCAGTGGCCGGTACGTCACGTGGAGTCGATCTTCGTGTGCGATGAGCCCATCGACGGCTCGGCGAAGCTGCTCCAGGAGCTCGCGGCGACCCGGCCGTGGCTGACCGTGCTGCACCTGGGCAAGAACATGGGCCAGCACGGAGCGACTGCGGCCGGCATGCTTCACACCTCGGGTGACTGGGTGGTCACCATGGATGAAGACGGGCAGCACGACCCGCTGGCCATCGTCGACCTGTTGAAGGCCACCGTGCAGCGCAGCTTCGACCTCTGTTACGCGCGGCCCATCGCGGGCGTACACGCGGCAGGGTGGCGCGATGCGTCTTCCAGGTCAGCCAAGCGGCTGGTGGCGTTCCTGGTGGGTGACCCCTTCGTGCCGCTCTTCAACAGCTTCCGGTTGATCAGGGGCGGGGTGGCGCGTTCAGCCGGAGCGCTCGCGGGGTACGACGTGTACCTCGACGTCGCGCTGCGCTGGTTCACCAGCCGGGTCTGCACGGTCGATCTCACGCTGCGTGATCCCCGTGAAGGCGCCCAACGTTCGGGCTACACCTTCCGCACGTTGCTCACGCACCTGCGAAGGTTGTTGATGAGCTACCACCTCACCGTGCTGCGCTACGTGATGCTGGCGGGCTTTGCGACGTCGGCGGGTTTTGGCGTGCTGGGTCTCACGCTGGCGGTGCAGAAGCTGATCAACCCCGACAGCGTGCCAGTGCAGGGGTGGACGTCGATCTTCGTGACCACCTCGTTCTTCGGAGGACTGACGTTGTTCCTGCTCGGCCTCATTCTCGAGCGGCTCTCCACCATGCTCACGCGCGCGCAGGGTCACCCCGCGTTCTTCATCGTCGATCGCAGCCGCGACGAGCTGTGGAGCAAGAAGACGTGAGACTGCTGCACCGCTCCTCGTGCGTCGATCTGATCTTCGGCGTGGGCCTGGTGGGCGCGTGGGTGGCGGAAGCGGTTCGGCTGCTGCCGGGCTCGCAGTTGCTGCAAGACACGACGCTCCCCACCCGGTGGGACGCGCTCTCGTCTTCACTGACAGAAGTGCGCGCCTCGGTGAAGACGCCGCCGCGCGTGCGGGTGTTCTGGTGCGCGGGCAAGGCGGGTTTCGCCTCTGACCAGGCGCAGTGCGAGCTCGAGCGGCACTGCTTCGAGACGGTGTTGCGCTGGGCCGAGCGGTGGGAAACACAGCTCGAGTTCCACCTCGTTTCTTCAGCCGGCGGGCTGCACGAAGGGCAGCTGCTGGTGGGGTCGCAAGCCGAGGTGATCACCACCCGCCCGTACGCGGCGCTGAAGCTCTCGCAAGAACTTGCGCTGCAGGGTTCGAGCGTGAAGCAGCAGTTCATCTACCGGCTCTCCAGCGTCTACGGCGTACCGGTGCCGGAGCGCAGGCTGGGGCTCATCAGCACGCTGGTGATCAACGCGCTGCGCCGCAAGCCGACGTTGATCACCGCCGAAGCCTCGACCCTGCGTGACTTCGTGTCGGCGCAAGACGCCGGCCGTTTCATGGCGCAGGAAGAGAAGGCAGAGGGCCTGCACTACCTCGTCTCGGGCCATCCACTGTCGATCTGGTCGCTGCAGCTCGCCGTCGAGCGGGCGTTGCGGCGGCCGGTGTCAGTCGTCTATTCCATCGCGAAGGACAACGTCGCCAGCACCAGCTTCCTGCCTTCATTGAGGCCGCCGCACTGGGAGGCGAGCTCGGTCGAAAGCAACCTGCCGCGCATCACCGCCGCCGCTCAATCGTGGATTCCGCCCACCGTGCGCACCTGATGACGCACGACGAGCTGCTCCTCGAGGTACCTCGCAGCGGAGCGACAGGCGGCCTCGGCCCCCACCCTGTCCCCCCTTCGCAAGGCCATGGGGGGGTTACTTCGAAGGCAACGCCTTGAACGCGGGCCCCTTGTCCGGAGTGACCCTGGTGCCACCCGAGACCGGCTTCACCTCACCGACGGCAAACGTGACGACCCGGCTCTTCGACGCCCCATTGAATGAGCCCGACACGTTGACCACCAGCGTGCCCGACTCGCCGGTGTAGTCGACGTCGATCTGCGCCGACTCCCCCCGCGCGAACTTCCGCGGAGCAGCCTCGGGCGCGAGCGTGACGGTGAGCCCATCGATTCCGCTCACGGTGACGGTGGCCTCGCCGTCGCTCTCGAAACGGAGCGCGAGCCGCGCATGCGTCGGCGTGACCTTCGCCGAAATCTCCACCGGGGCAGCCGGCTTTCCCGGCCCCGACAAGGGCGCTGACTCCGAAACCTGTGGATGCGTGCACGCACCGAGCGCGAGAACCGACATCACGATGATCGAACGCTGCATGAGAGACCTCATTGAATGGTGACCGCGACGGTGTAGTCGCCGGCGTTGGCGCCGAACCCGGTGAGCACCACCACGTACACGACGCCTGACTGCGTGTTGATGGTGAAGCTCTCGGTGCCGCTGAGGTTCACGTCGGCCGCGCCCACCCGCGCGCCGCGCCGGAAGGCCTGAATGGCGACGTCTTCCATCGAGCTCGCCGAGACGGAGACCGCCGAGCCGTTGCCGGTGAACACGTAGTACTGATTCTGCTGCCAGCTGTTGGGCGAGTTCCCGCCGCCCAGCCCGATGCTGCCGCTGAAGGGCAACGGCGCGTCGGTGTACATGCCGCGCAGGTCTGGATCGCCGTCGCCGAACGCGCTGCTCATGGGGCCGATCTGGTAATGCGCCATCAAGGCATTGAGCGCGACCACGTTGACGCCCGGCTGCGCCTTCAGCGCCGTGACGAACGACGCCAGGGTGGTCATCGCGTCGGTGTTCTTCTGGCCGCCCATCAACACTTCCGTGATGGGGCCCAGGCCCACGCCGAAGCCATCGTGCGCCTCGTTGTTGCCGTCGAAGATGTCGTAGAGCAACCGCAGCACGCTCGACTCGGAGAAGCCGGAGGGAAACGGATCATCCGTCGGTGAAGGCGTCGTCTCTGCATCGAAGCCGAAGCCCGACATGCTCGCGCCGCGCCAGTTGGTGTCGATGTAGACGGTCTCGGGCAGCACCATCGAGGCGACCGAGTTGCCCCACGCTTCACCAAACGCGATGCGCGGATCGAGGATGTCGCCAGGCCCATGCCGCCCGCCCGGGCTGTCGGAGCGTGAGAGGTTGGCTTCGAAGAAGTGACCCCACTCGTGAACGATGACGTGTGAGTCGTACTCGTCGGTGTCCGCGCCGTCGCGGCCCAGAATGTAGAGCTCGTTCTCTGAGGGAGAAAAGTGCGAGGTGCCGATCTGCCCGAGCGAGGTGGCGCCGGCCTGCGGCGAGTTGTTGGGGCTCCAGTTCACCTTGAGCGGCGGGAAGTTGATGTTCGGCTTTGCCGCCATGAAGGCGCGTGAGGCGGTGAACATCGAATCGAGGATCGCGAACGGGGCCGCTACCCGCCTGGCCGCGTCGTAGCCGGCGCCCGTCCACCCGTGCGCGGCGTGCAGGTTCACCATCTGGTTCTGGCCCGTCAGCGGCGAGCCCACCGCCCAGAGCAGGTTGTTGTCGGTGTTGTCTTCGATGGAGATGGACGGCTCCACCGACTGGCTCAACGCGTAGAGGGCCAGGTCGGCGGTGCCGCTGGGCGTGTACGAGATGCTGAACGAACCATCACCACCCGTCGCGGTCGCCGAGAGCACCGTGCTGCCTTGAAGCACTTGCACCACGCCGCGGCGCACGGGGCGCTGGCTGGTGCGGCCGAAGTCGAGTGATGCGCCGCCGACCGCGAGGCTCGCCGGCACGAAGTCGTAGGTGACGCGGCCGGTGACCGTGATGTTCCCGGTGCTGCCGCCGCCCGTACCGAGGTTGCCGCCGCCGGTACCGGAGCCCCCTCCCGCCCCGGTCCCTCCGCCGCTTCCTCCGTTTCCCCCGCCCGTGTTGCAGGTGGTGCAGGGGGCCCCACAGCCGCTCGTGAGCAGGGTGAGGAATGCAGCTGCGACGATGCATGCCGTCAGGTGTTTCATCAGGAGCGCTCCGGGTGGCTGACCCTCAACGCGCTGACAGTCGCTCACTCACCGGCGTTGCGCCAGTCCCTGATTTCAGCTCGTGATTCGAAGGAACGAGCCGTTACGACTGCGCATGGAAATCGGAATGAAGAAGACGCTCGGCCTCTCATGGGAACAGGCGCTCGAGGCGGTGCCTGCGGCGTTGAAGACCGAAGGTTTTGGAGTGCTGACCCGAATCGACGTGCAGGCCACCCTCAAGGAAAAGCTGGGGGTCGATTTCCGGCGCTACCTCATTCTCGGCGCCTGTAACCCCACGTACGCGCACCAAGCCCTGAAACAGCGGCTCGACGTGGGCCTGATGCTGCCGTGCAACGTGGTTCTTCACGACGGAGACGACGGCAAGTCGGTCGAGTTGTCGGTCGTCGACCCGATGCAGACCATGGCGAACACGCTGGGTGAGTCGTTCGTCGCGCTCGCGGGTGAAGTGCGCACCCGGCTCGCCCGCGTGGTCGCTCAGCTGCCCGGCAAGTAACCAGGCTCGCTGCGCACCT
>JAYTAT010000266.1:0-1854 GCA_043737315.1 Archangium sp. | reverse complement strand
CTCAACACCGACATTGAAGCCACCAACGTGGCTGACCCCGCCACCACCTGGATGAAAGCGGCGTGTTTCGCCGTGTTCTCGTCGGCCGAAGCCGTCTTCTACTGAGGAAGAAACAGCCATGACGCTCAAGAAGAATGGTCGCCTGTCCCGCCGCGAAATCCTTCACGCGCTGTCGTTGTGCGCAGCTGGTTCCACCACGCTCGCTCCTTTTCTGAGCGGCTGCCGCAGTTCGCTCGACACGCCGGAGTCGCTCGAGAAGAGGGGCGGCCGCCGCGACGCGCTCGACGGCAAGCCCAGGTTCCTCGTGACGATCTCTGCGGCGGGTGGTGCGAGCATCATCGACAGCTTCCTGGCCGTGCGCGCGTCTGAGTCGAACAACGCCGCCAACATCAACTGCTTCCCCGATGCGTCGGTTCAACCGGTGGCGAACAGCCCGTTCCGCGCCGTGCGGTACCAGGCGAGCGGACTTGGTGCCATCCCGCAGGTTCAGATCAACACCGACCAGCTGGCCTTCGTGAACAAGTACAAAAGCCAGATGTTGGTGGCCACCTCGGTGGGTACCTCGGTCAATCACGTCATCGCGCAGAAACGTTCGCTCACCGGCAATGGCGCGTGGCGTGGCCGTACCCTTCAGGAAGTCGTGGCGCTGCAGTTCGGCAGCGGCATGCCCTTGCCGAACATCAACATGGGTACCTCGGGCTACACCGAGCGCGGCACCGACGACTCGTTGCCGGCCTCGTGTTTCGGCGAAGTGGTGACCAGCCCCTCGCTCTGGCCGCTCGGGCTCGACGGCACGCGTGGCATCGAAGGGGCCCCCCCGCGCAACGTGATGGACCTCGCGCGCGCCACCCGCAACCGCCTCGACGAGCAGTCGGTGTTCGGTCAGACCTTTCAGGACGCCGACGCGATGGCCCGCTGGAACGAGCAGCGCAAGACAGGCCAGCCGCGCATCGAGGCGCTGGATCTGATCACCAGGCTCAACGTGCTGCCCGACATGCCGCCGAGCATCCCGCTCACGCAGTACGGCCTCGACACCTCGCCTGATGGCGCCCGGGTGCGTGCGGCGTACCCCGACTTCTTCACCGACCCCATTCAGGGCCAGGCAGCGCTCGCGTTTCTGCTCATCAAGAATCGCGTCTCGTCGTCCGTCACGCTGGGGCCCGACTTCAACGTGGTGCTCGGTGGGCCCACGGGGTTGAAGAACCCGCCGCTCGCGTTCGACTTCAGTCACAACGATCACCGCGGGGCGCAGGCCGTGATGTGGGCCCGTATTCTCGCCACGGTCGACGCGCTCATCGGCCTGCTCAAGAACGAGCCGTTCGACACCACCACCGGCGAGACGTTGTGGGATCGCACGATGATCTACGTGGCCACCGACTTTGGCCGCACCCGCGTGCGCCCGGCGAACACCACCGTCTTCGGCACCGGCCACGATCTCAACAACGGCTTCCTGATGATCTCCCCGATGGTGAAGGGCAACACGGTGCTCGGCGGCGTCGACCCGAACACCGCGCTCACCTACGGCTTCGATGCGCGCACGGGCGCCGCCATCCCCGGGAAGATGACCTCGAACGAACCCGACATCTTCTCGGGCGTGTTGACCGCGATGGGCGCTGACCTCTCAGGAAGCGGCCTGCCTGACGCGAGCGCCTTCAAGAAGGTCTGAGCGCGTAAGACCGCTGTAGGGCTTCGGGGCGCTGGCCTTTACCGGCTGCGCTCTCGTCTCCGGCCCCTCACGCAGACCTGCTCCGCGCCTGGCAGGCACGCAGGCTGCAAACGTCGCAGTCCATGCCGACGCGCGTGGATGACCGGACACAGGTTTTGTTGGTTTCGCTGAAGACCGAAGCGCAGCTG
>JAYTAT010000265.1:0-1855 GCA_043737315.1 Archangium sp. | reverse complement strand
CACGACGCTTTCGATGACCCGCTGATGCTGGCTTCGACACCGGGTTCGCTCGTGCTGCTTGCTGCCGTCAGTACGCAGTAAACCTAGTTTCTTGGTGTCATCGCGTATCAATGGCAGGCGACCCGACGCGCGAACCCCGAGGGGCTCCGTGCAGATCCTCGCCCGAGCCGGGGGGCCTGCTCGTTTGCGCACGAACAAGACCCATCAAACGCCACCTCGCCCCTCGAGCAGAGCCGTCGACCCTCTCCGGGCAGGACGCGCTCGTTCGCCGTTTCCCGAATGACCAGAGCGCAGTACATCGCGCCGGGTCCCATGCCGCGCTTCAGCCACGTCGAAACCACGGTCACCATCGAGCTGGACGGTGATCAATTGCAGGCCCGCGAAGGCGAGCCGGTCGCGTGCGCAGTCATCGCCAACGACCAGCTGATCTTCAGCCGCTCACTGAAGTACCACCGGCCGCGCGGACCCTTCTGCATGACCGGCGCCTGCGCGCACTGTCTGATGCGGGTCGACGGCATTCCCAACGTCGCCACCTGCCGCGTGCCGGTGAAAGCGGGCATGCGCCTCGAGCGGCAGAACGCCCTGCCCGACGCTCGCATCGATCTGCTGCGCGTCAACGACTTCGTCTTTCGCGACTGGTTCAACCACCACGAGTTCATGGCGGGGTGGCCGATCGCAGAGCACGTGCTCCTCAAGATTGCCCGTCAGCTGTCTGGCCTGGGTGTGTTGCCTGAGAAGGCCGCCGAGCACCGTCAGCCCGCCGTCATCGAAGAGCACGAGCTCGTCGTCGTCGGAGCCGGCGCAGCGGGCCTTGCGGCGGTGCGGCACCTCACCACCCGCGGCGTGCCGCACGTGCTGTTCGAACGCGATCCCCACGTCGGCGGCCGGCTGACCAGTGGTGCAGAGAAAGGCCAGCCTGCACCGTGGAACGCACCCGCGCGGGTCGGTGCCGAGGTCGTCGGTCTCTTCGCTGACGACGGCAAACCCTTCCTGGCCGTCGTCGAGCACGAGCGCCTGCACCTCGTCTTCTACAAACGACTGCTCCTGGCCGTCGGCGGCCACGCGATGTTGCCCACCTTCCCCAACAACGATCTCCCGGGGGTGATGGCAGGGCGCGCGGTGTCGACGTTGATCCGGCGGCACGGCGTGCTCCCGGGAAAACGCGTGGCGTGTGTGGGTGAGATCGATGAAGCGCGCTCGCTGGCTGAGCTGGTGAAAGGCGCCGGAGGGGAAGCGGTCGCCATCGGCGCCGAGGTCGTCCGCGCGCACGGTTTGAGAAAAGTCAACGCCGTCACGGTGAAGCCCGACGAGAAGATCGGCTGCGACATCATCGCGACGTGCGGCCCTCCCAGCCCCGCATTCGAGCTCGCTCGCTGCGCCGGCGCCGAGGTGGTCTGGAACCCATCCTCTCGCTGCTTCGTGGTGGTGGCCGACAACCGCGGGCAGACCGCGAACCCGGCGCTTTCCGTGGCAGGCGAAATGCGCGGCCCGATGTCGAGCTCGGCCGCAGCAGAACAAGGCCTCGCGGCGGCCGATGCGTTGGCGGGAGCTTCGCGATGAGCAAGTCACTGCTGTGCCCCTGTGAAGACGTCACCACGAGCGAAGTCGAGCACGCGATCGCCAAGGGCTTTTGCGACATCGAGTCGGTCAAACGTTTCACCGGGTTCGGCACCGGCATGTGCCAGGGCAAGCAGTGCCTCAACGCCGTCGCGCGCCTGCTCGAGGACAAGTCTCCGAAGAAGCCGTCGCCCGCGCAGCTGATGCCCTTCACGCCGCGCCCCCCACTCTTCCCCACCGAGTACGGCTACTGGGCGAGCGCCTCCTTCGATCCTGCGCGCGCCTCGCTGGGGGGTGT
>JAYTAT010000264.1:0-4800 GCA_043737315.1 Archangium sp. | reverse complement strand
CAGCCGCCTCGATGCGATAGCGCCCCAGAAACTGCAATGCGGTGGGGTCGAGGTCTTTCTTCTTCTTCGCGCGTGCGGTCAGTTTGCCGATGCGGTCTTTGAGCTGCTTCGAGGTGAGCGGCGCCTTGCCCCGGGCGGGCTTGACCTCGGGAAGCCCCATCACCTCGAGGACCATGCCCGCGTCGGGCTCTTCCACGCCCGCGTCGAACACCTCGAGCGCCACACCTGCGTCGGGCTCTTCCATCAACGTGGGGGGATCCACCATCGCCACCACCGGCGACATCACCGGTTGGGGTTCAGGCCGCGTGAGCACGTACGTGCTGCCCGCCCCCGCAAGACCCAGCCCCACCACCAGCCCGATCCACGCGCCCACCCGCGAGCGCGGCGGTGCCACGGGCGAGGCGGTGTGAGGGGTCTGCGAGAACATGGGCGGCAACGAAGGCGCGGCCGGGGCGTCGGGTACGAACGCAGGCATCTCACGCGAGCTGCGCGGCCGCGGATTGCCCAGGTTCACCACCGCGTCTTCCAACGCGATGCGCACCTCTTCCACCGTCTGCGGCCGCGCCTCGGGTGCCTTGGCCATCATGCGCAGCACCAGGGTGTCGAGCGCTTCGGGCAATGACGACTCGAGCGAAAGCGGCGAAGGCGGGGCCGTGCCGACGTGCGCGACCATCACGTCCATCGGGGTGGCGCCCCTGAAAGGCACCCGGCCGGTGAAGAGCTCGAAGGCCATCACGCCCAGCGCGTAGATGTCGCTGCGTGGCGAAATCGACAACCCGCGCGCCTGCTCGGGGGCCATGTAATCGGGCGTGCCCGAGACCACCGACTGGCTGGTCTGTTTGGTGTTGCCGTCGAGGCTCACGGCGCGTTTGGCGAGCCCAAAGTCGAGGATCTTGAGAAACCGCGTGCCGTCGGCCTGGCGGCACAAGAAGACGTTCGAAGGTTTCAGGTCGCGGTGAATGACGTTGGCCCGGTGTGCGGCCGAGAGCGGCGCGCAGACCTCGAGCAACAACTCGAGCGCGGTGATGAGCGGCACCCGCCCGCCCGGCTGCTTCTGCAACCACACGTCGAGCGCCTCGCCGTCGAGGAATTCCATGACGATGTACGGGCGGCCATCACCCAGCGTGCCCAGGCCGAAGATGTCGATGATGCCGCGGTGGCCGATGGCGTTGACCGACTCGGCCTCGGCGATCAGCCGGCGCACCTGCTGCTCGTCGCCCGCCACCTGGGGCTTGAGCACCTTGATGGCCACCCGCTTCTTGATGACGGGTTGAATGGCCCGGTACACCACGCCCATGCCGCCTTCGCCGACGGGCTCGATGATTTGGTAGTCCCCCACCTGCGCTCCGATGAGCGGATCGATCGATGGAATGAAGGGGTCGTCGGACACGAGGGGGCTGCCTGCCCCATATTCTCACGGGCCCGGGGTGTTGCCTCTTTTTCAAGGCTCGCTTGAACACGAGGGAAAGCCGCGCTGACTCAAAGCACGTCGAACTCGAGCATCGTGACCCCCGAACCCGCCTGCCCGGAGTCTGATTCTCCGGGGCGGAACACGCCCGTGCGCCGGGTCACGGTGGCGCCGTTGCGCACGGTCACCACGAAGGGCACCTGGGGTGCGCTGCTGCACTCGGCCCAGTAATCGACCCGCACGATGTAGTGGCCGCGGGGTGCGGGGCGGCCGGGCGGGTAGATGATGTTTTCGGTGTCGGCCCCTGCGCCACCTCGGGGGTCGGTGTTCACGCACGCGCCGTTGGCGTCGAGGTCGAGCACGCCCACCGGGGAGCAGGTGAACAACCCGCCGGTTCCGAAATAAATCTCACAGGCGCCCTGCGAAGGCAGCGGCTCTACCAGGTGGAGATCGAGATCGTCGGGCGTACGCGGGTCGTTCTTCCACTGCAAAGTCACCTGCAGCTCACCCTGATCTCCGTTGAGCACGCAGACGCCCGCTTCACAGTGAAACCCCCGGGGACACACGAGGGAAGGACCGTCGCAGGTTCCCGCTTCGATGCGCTCCTGACCTGCATCGAAGCGCATCGCCGGGGGGGGCAGGACAGTTTGATAGCCATCGACGAGCTCGGTTCGCCCGCACCCCGCCAACAGCACCACCAAGAATGAGAGCCCCCGTGACATGGAGCCACACTGGGGGGCGCACGAGGGCCGGGTCAAGTGGGCAACGCTTAGACCCCGAGCACCGCCCGAATCCGCGCGGCCTTTTCGGCCATGTTCAGCCGATCATTCTCGAGCAACTTCGCGACGGGTTGTAGCTCATCGGACTCCCCGACGAACCCAGCCAGCGGACCGGAGAGCACCCGCAGTAACACGTCGCCGAACACCACCTCGGGGTCCCGAGCGCCATCGATCTTCGCGACGTGCGAGTCGACGAGCGACAAGAAGATCTCTCGCACTTTCGTGAGCGCGGCGAGGTTCTCGAACAAGTCAGTGCCCTCCCCGCGCGAGGCGATGCGCTCGAGCGCAGCCTTTGGATCCATGTCGACCAGCACCACCAGGTCAGGCACCGGAGCAAACGCACGGTTCTTCTCGAGCAGCGCCCTGGGCTCGAGCCCCCGCGCGCCCTGATACGCGACGGTCGAGTGGTAATACCGGTCGATCACCACCAGCGCGCCGCGAGCGAGGGCGGGTTTGATCAACGTCTCCACGTGCTCCTGACGATCTGCGATGAACGCAGCGAGCTCATCTTCGGGCGACATGCGAGCCGTAAAACGTGCCTCGCGGATCTTCTTGCCCCACGGGCCGTCGGTGGGTTCGCGTGAGCTGATCACCTCGAAGCCCAGGGTCTTCGCCCACGCGACGAACTTCCGGGCCTGGGTCGACTTGCCTGAGCCGTCGATGCCTTCGAACGCGACGAGCACGCCTCTGGGAAGTCGTTGAGTGAGCACGGTCGAGCCGTAGCAGATCGAGCGCGCGCCTTCTGCCCTTGGAACAGGGCCAAAGCGCACGCAGCCTGACGAGCACCCAAATCAGGTCACACGATGACGCTCTGCCCCTGCGCCGGCTCGAGCAACGTGGTCGTCGCACCTTCCTGCTGAAGCAGGGCCCGAAAGTCCCCGACCGCGCCGCGATAGAACAACATCGTGCGCGAGAACACCCCGTGCGCCGCGGCCGGATCATTCCCGGTCGGCACCCACTTGCCGGGGGCCAACACCTTCACCACCTCGAGCGCCCGCTCGGGTGACATCACCAGAGGAATGCCCATCAACCGCACCGACTGCACTGGCGCGACGAGCAGGGAAACCTTGCCCAGCCGTTCCCTCGCGCGCTCGGGGTGCACCACGTGGGTCTCGAAGTACAACCGCTTCCCATGGGCTGTGAAAGCGACGCCGATCGAGGTGTGCGTGTACGGAAACCCGGGCGCGATCGCCTCGAGCTCGAGCCCTTCCCACACCGTCGCCCGCTCACCATCCTCGAGCGCGGTGACCTCGGTGAACCCGAGTTTGCGCACCAACCGCGAAGCGCCCCTGCTGGCGAACACGGGCGTGTTCTTCGGCAAGAGCGAGAGCGTCTGGGGGTGCAGATGATCAGAAAAGTGCGCAGTCAACACGAGCGCATCGACCGGCAGCCACTGCGAGAGCGGAGTCGGCGCCGCGCGTCTGCGACCGAACAGCCAATGCCCCGGAGGCAGGCTCATCTCGTCGGTCAGCCACGGGTCTATCAACAACCGCTTGCCCCCGAGCTCCAGCGCCCAGGATTGATAGTCATCGAGACGCCGCAGCTCCATCGGCGCCGGGTATAGCGCGGAAGAACTGCGCCTCGCCGCGTGTACTGTGCCTTCGTGCTGCTCGCTGCCTGCTCGCTCGTCTACTGGCTGACCCTCGCGGGCCTGGCGATCCGCACCTTCAGCGCCCTGAAGACCGTCGCTTCCCTCCCAGACGAGCAGCGGGCTCACTGGCCGGTTGTCTCCATCGTCATTCCTGCGCGAGACGAAGGTGCGCACATCGGCGAGGCGCTCGAGGCGAAACTCAACGACGGCTACCCCGCGCTGCAGGTGGTGTTGGTCGACGATCGCTCGACCGACGACACGGGGCTTCAGGCGCGCGCCGTCAACGATCCCCGCCTCACCGTCACGCGCGTCGAAGTGCTGCCTGAGGGCTGGCTGGGCAAGTTGAACGCGCTCCAGCACGGACTGCAGGTGGCGACCGGCCAGTGGATTCTCTTCAGCGACGCCGACGTGCACCTCGCACCGGGCACGTTGACGCGCCTGATCAGCTGGGCCGAACGAGACGGCATCGACAGCATCGCAGCGGTGCCGAAGATCACCCCGGGTGGCCCTTTCATCACCGCGGCGCTGGCTGCCTTCAGCCGCTTGATCATCACCTTTCCCCGCCTCTGGGCCGTGGAGAACCCCGCCTCGAAAGCAGCCTTCGGCATCGGCGCCTTCAACCTCTTCCGCCGCAGTGCGCTGAAGAAGACCGAAGGACTCGAGTGGCTCAAGATGGAGATCGCCGATGACGCCGCGCTGGGGATCATGCTCAAGCGCGCAGGCGCGAGGCAGCGCGTGGTGATCGCACAAGAAGCTGTCTCGCTCGAGTTCTACCCCTCGTGCCACGCGATGGCGCGGGCCCTCGAGAAGAACGGCGCGATGGCCCCGGCCGGAGTCACCCTCTTGGGCCTCGTGATGATGATGCTGCTCGAACTGGGCTATTTGAGCGCGCTCTTCACCGCTGATCCACGCGTGCAACTGACAGGGCTGATCACCTTCGGCATCGCGGCGCTCACGCAGCTGGGCATCTGCCGGTGGCTGCGCATGCCATCGTGGCCCGCCGCGTTCCCCGGTTGGGGAAT
>JAYTAT010000263.1:0-4804 GCA_043737315.1 Archangium sp. | reverse complement strand
TAGCTGCGACGGCGACGGCGCGTGCTGACCAGCAGCATCAGCCCCATCAACGGCGCTGCGAAGTCTGCCGGCGTGCTGCAACCACAACCGACCTTCGCGTTGGGCTGCTCGGTGGTGCTGTTCGCGCCGACGGAAGGAACGGTGGTGGTGCCGGTGTTGCCACCGCCGCCGCCGCCCGTGCCCGCGTCCATCGTGCCGCCGCCACCACCGGTGCCGCCATCGACCGGCAGCACGCAGTTCACCAGCGGGTCCACCGCCAGCGTCACGTTCTGCAGCGTCGCGCCTTCACCGGGCGCAGCGATCGTCACGTAGACGTCGGTGTTGCAGGGCGCCGAAACTTCGGCCGTCGCGGTGACGTTGCTGCCCGCCACCGTCGCGTTCACCGTGAGCTCAGCATCGTTCTGCAGCAGCCCGCCCTGGCGCACGAAGGTGATGGGCGAACCCTTGCGCGTGAGCATGCGAATCATCGGAGCGCCGCCACCCCCACCGCCGGTGAACGCCGTCAACCGAACGCGCAGCGCGCCCGCCGCCGCCGGAATCTTGAACTGAATCGGGCCAGGCATCAGCGCGTTCCCCAGCGCCGCCGGGGCCGCCGGCACCCCGTAGTAAGCGCGCGGGAAGACGCCGGGCGCCACGGTGAGCACCTTGCTGCAGCCCAGCACGCCGCGGCGCTGGAAGATCGCCGTCATCTGCGCAGACGCCGTGGGAATGCCGGGGAACGCGGTGGCGACGCGCGCCGCCATCGTGGTCGCCACCAACGCGAAGTCGGCGTTGGGCGAGATGGACACGAGCATCGCGTAGAACGCCGCGTCGAACGTCTCGCCGTTGTCGGTGCCCTGGAACACGCGCTGACGCGCCTCCCACAGCGCGCCGGCCACGTGCATGCTGTCCTGGTGCACCTGGCCCCAGAGCACGTCGGGGCAGGCCTGGGCGTTGTCCATCGAGCGCAGGTACGCGTCGCTGCGCACGCCTGGGGCCATGGGCTGACCGGCCGTGACGCGCGGGCCGAAGTACGGGCCCACCTCAGCGACGTTGTTGAAGGCTGCCGCGATGTAATCGGCGAACGCTTCGTGAAGCGCTCCGCCCTCGTTGTTGGCAGAGCGGTTGTCGGTGGCCGTGTCATCGAAGGTGAGCGCCGCCGTCGCGTAGACCGCGCCATGGCCGAACTCGTGCTGAATCACGGTCGCGTCGTACGCCGCGTCGGCCGCGTTGCCCTGGAAGATCATCAGCGTGTCAGACCCGGTGTCGAACCCCGGCAGCGGAATCTGGGCGAAGTTCTCCCGCGGGAAGAAGGCGGCGTTGTCGAGCCGGAGCAGCCGGGTGGCGCGGCAGGGGGGCGCACCCAAACAGCCCGGGTTGGCGAACAGCTCGTTGAAGTCGGGGAACATCACGTTGGTCCACACCGAGACCTTCACCGCAGGGGTGCGCTTCTCATCGCGCATGCGGAAAGGAACGATCACCGGGTTCGACCCGAAGATCGGCTGCGACCGGGCCGAGAGACGGCGCACCCAGTCGTAGACGGTGTTCACGTGGTAAAACGAGTGCACCTCGGCGAACTCGTCGGAGTTCGACAAATCGCTGGCCACCACCGCGGTGCGATTGGTCGGCGGATCCACCGGCGTGTACCTGTAGTCGCCCGAGGCGTTGGTCACGTTCGAGGCGCGGCGCAGGCGATCGCAGGTCACCACGTCGAACTGCACGTTGAAGCCCATGAAGTTCGCAGTGCCCGCAACGCGGCGAGGGCCGGCGTCAGGCTGGCAACCTTCGGTGGGGCAGCAGTTGTACATCATCAGCTGCGTGCCGCAGAGCTGGCCCGCGTCGTTGGGGAACGAGACGAAGCCGCCGTCGGCCCGGGGCGTCACGCAGGTATCGCCTATCATCGAGCCACCATCCGCGTGGCGCAGCTCGCGAGTCACGGGCTGCACCGTGCCCACGCCGGCGTCGAGGCCACCTGGGCTCAGCGGGTAGACCTTCGCGTCGAGCGCGGCGTGGTGCACGCGGTTCTGACGGAAGAGCTGCTCGCCGGTCACCGCGTCGATCGCCACGTACCAGTTCTTCGTCATGTCGAGCGTCGCCACGTTGGCCACGAAGCCGCGGTGCAGCTCGTCACCCACGCCGAAATAGAACGCGCGCGCGCCACCATACGGCACGCCGTCGGGGCGCGTGGCGACGAGTGGCAAGGTGGCTGCAGCCCGCTGCATCACCTGCTCGAAGCTCATCGCCTCGCCATCGGAAACGCTGGTGAAAGGCACCAGGCTCGAGCTGACCTGCACCACCTGGCGCTTGTCATCGAGGGTGACCACCAGCTTCGCCTGGTAGACCTCGAGGCCGGCCACGGTCTGCTGCAGGTGAAAGCTCGCTCCGAAGCGCGTGCTGAACGCTTCGACGAAGGTGAGGGTGGCGGCGGAGGGCAAGCCGTAGCGCAGACGCTGCGAGACCGCCCAGGTCTGCACGGCAGAGCTCAGCTCACCTGGAAGCGGCGCAGAGAGCACGCCTTGTTCGAGCCTCGGCGACCCTGAAGTGGGGCTGACGATGAGCTGGGTGGGCTGCGGTGTGAAGAGACTTGCAGCGAAGACGAGGGTCGCAATGGTGGACAGCATGATCTCCCCAAACGTGGTCCGACGGCCTCGGTCCACTGGCAGCTAGAAAACGCACGAACCTTAGTGGGTTTTATTGGTGAATCGAAGCGCATCTGACGCTAGAGATTCGCCCATGGCCTACGTCGTCGCCGAGCCCTGCATCAAGTGCAAGTACACCGACTGTGTCGAAGTGTGCCCGGTCAACTGCTTCTACGAGGGCGCGAACTTCATCGTGATCCACCCCGATGAGTGCATCGACTGTGGTGCGTGCGAGCCGGTGTGCCCCACCAAGGCGATCTTCGCCGAGAGCGATCTCCCCGAGAAGTTCAAGGAGTACAAGGCCATCAACGCCGAGTACTCCACCAAGTGGCCCGTGCTCGCCGAGAAGCGCCCCGGGCTGCCCGAGGCCGACAAGTTCAAGGACGTCGTCGACAAGCGCGCGATGCTCGACACTGCTCCGGGCGGAAAGTAATTCTTCTCAAGCCACTGAGAGCGCGCTCACTTTCAGCCCGCGTGCTCTGAGTTCCTCGCGAATGCGGCTGACGGCTTCGGCCGTCGGCGGGCCGCGGTGCCCCACCAACTTCAAAGCAATTTCCTTGGGCCCGACGCGCTCGATTTCGACGTGCGCGCCCAGGGAATTGTTGAGCGTCAACGCCAGCCCCGGCCGCTGCGACCTCACGAACAATTCGATGCGCTCGATCAACGCGACGGCCTGGGCGGCTTTCGTCTCGGGCGGCGCTTCGGCTTTCGGCGGCGCCTGCACGGTGGGGTGCAGGTGATGCACCGATGCTTCCAGGTTCAGCGCGCGCGGCTGCTGCTGCGGCTCGGGCGTCAATTCCTTCGTGATGAACTCGAGAATGCGGGCGGCCTTCTGCTCGTGCTGCACTTCACTTCGTTCGCCGCGAACCGTGGTCAACGCCTTCGTCACTTCTCGCGCCTCGGTGCGCACGACGCCGAGCCGCTGGGCTTCTGAGTTGGCGTGGGTGCGTGCGCGGGTGAGCGTCTGCGAGGTGGCCACGGCGGTGGAGCTGACTTTCGTGAGCGCAGGCTTCGCGATCGGCCGCAGCCCGGGCGGCACGATTGGCTTCACTTCCTTCTTCAGCTCAGTGCGGGCTTCGGCCAGCAGCTTTCCAAACGGCTCAGCGGCTTTGGCTGCGACGGCCAGGGGGACAGACGCCTTCGGATCGACCTTCATGGGGGCTCACCTGAGCATTCACTGTGCCGCCGCCCCCCGAACGTCATTTCAGGCATTTACGTGTCGATGCCAGTCCGTTGGCAGGGCCGAAAGGCCGCCGGTCGTGTTTTTTCGTGCACCTTCAGTGCGCAAAACCACCGGGCTGCTGCGCCGCGGTTCCGGTCAGCTCATTGATGGCCACGGGGCAGGTCGCGACGTCTTGCGGCCGGCCGAGCACCACGCCGGTGGACCAGTCGCGGTCATTGAAGATCAGCCCTTCACGAATCTCGAGCTCGGTGGCGGCCTTGTTCATTTCCCAGAACTGCCCCTTGATCAACACGCGCTGCCCCCTGCGGAACTTCTCGAGGTCGGCGTACTGCTTGCTCGCCAATCGCACGTAGATGGTCACCGGGTCGACCTTCACGGGCGCCTGCGCGAGCAGGTTGACCTGATTCAGGCGCGGGTCTTGAGGGATCCACTGCAGCACGGCCACCAGCTCTTCGGCCGCCGCGTCGCGATAGAGCTTCTTCTTCTTCTTCTTCGCCTTCTTGCCCCGGGGCTGATTGATGCCGATGTCGATGAGCGTGACGCCACCCCAGGCGATGTCGCGATCGACGTAGGCGTCGTGGAAGGCGGCGACGACGTCGGTGGTGACCGCGCTGTTCGCGTTGAGCGCTTCTTCGGCATAGCGCTCTCGCAGCATGGGAATGGTGAAGTAGGCCGAGTCAGCAGGCTTGATCTCCTCGTTGATCATCTTGAGCTTCGCGAGATCGATGAGCTTCACAGTCTTATTGAGGGCGATGGCGGTCGCGAGCCACTCATCGGGCAGCCGCTTCTCGATCATGATCTTCCGCACCATCGCCACCAGGTAGGCGACCGCGGGGAACCCGGGCGTCGAGAGCTGGGTCTGTACGGCCTCTTGCAGCTCGGGGGCCAGGGTGAAGTTCTCGTCTCGTTTGTGAATGACGGGCGCGATCTCAGCCAGCGCGATGAACAGGCCACCCAACAGCTGCATGCAGCCGCGGTCTTCCGTGCCGGTCACCAGCATCTT
>JAYTAT010000262.1:0-1862 GCA_043737315.1 Archangium sp. | reverse complement strand
CTCTGCGTCACCATCGGCAGTTCGCACGCCGGGTTGACACTCACACGACATCCGCCCGGTCATCGCATCGCGCGCGTAGGCGCAGACCCCCGGGCACTCCTGCAGAGGGCTCTCCTCGAGCAACCCCGGGCTCACGCTGGTGACACCCTTGAACGCCTCGCCCCCGCACGCCGGCATGTTGTCGCCGAGCTTCTTCCAGGGGAAATGATGGTGCGTGCTGCGCCCCCGATCGCCCGGCGAGAACGTGATGCCCAGCCGGCAGGTGCCCGCGCCGCCGATCACATCGAGTGACAGCTGCGCCCCCTGCGGCAGCGGCCGCCACACGGTCGCCGTGACGTCGATGCCATCACCCGAAGGCGTCGCGTGCAGCTCGAAACACGCCTCTTCCGAGACCTGCGTGCCGCGTTCACAGCGCGCCTGCGACCCCGAGACGAACACCCTGGGCCTTCGCAGCACCAGCACCGACGAGCCCACGTCGTAGGTCATGTAGAAGCGGCTCCACGCGTCGGCGCCGAGCAGCCCGTGCACGGCGTGCGGCGGCGCACCTGGCTCGACTTCAAGTGAGCCGACCGACAGCCCAAACCCCGGCGCGAACTCGAGCGAGTCCCACGCGTAGCCGTTGAGCTGCGAGAGCTCAGGGGGCAGCACCACGCCTTCGGGCAAGGTGAGCCCCTTGAGCAGCTCGAGGCCCGGCTTCATGCCCCGCGCGCGCGCCCACTCATCGAACACGCGGCTGCGCGGCTCGCGCAACGAGAAGAGCATGGTGAGGTCGAAGTGCTCAGGGCCCTGCCGCACGCGAATGGGAATGAGCGGCCAGTCGAAGCGCGACTCCTTGGTGAGCGCGAGCACCTGCGCGTCTTCACCCGTCGCTTCGGCCTCGGCCGCCCACTTCTCTCGTGGCTGCGAGGGGCGAAATTTCAGGGTGCGGGCGACGGGGTTGACCTCGAGGGCCAGGGCCTCGAGCTCGGGCGCGCCGAGCACCACCACGCAGCTCTTGCCCGCAGCGACCGCGGCCTCGAACGAGCGGAACCGCGTGGCCCCCAGCTGCAGGCCAGAGACGCGCGCGAGCGGAAAGGTCTCATCGGGGCCGAACGCATCGGGCACCGAGACGCGCGCCACGAACGACGGAAAAGGCACGCACTTCGAGGTGACGAAGCTGACGGGCTGAGAAGGGTCGAACGAAACCTCAGCCTCGAGCTCGTCGACCTTGCCCTGCACTGCGATGCGCGGCGCGGGCGAGGCGAGCAGCGGAAAAGACAGCCCGAGCAGAGACTCCACACCCGGGGGGCCGGTGACGCGGTGACAGCTGGCAAGAAGAGACAGTGCGACGAGCAGGCGGGGCAGCACCGCAGCACTCTGACACGTGATCACTTGCCTGCGTCGAGGGTCACCCCAGCATCTCTACCGGGGACGGTCGTCTGCGTGCCGCTCAGGAAATCCTGTACCTGCGTGCCGGGGGGCGGCATCAGCTTGAAGCTCGACTCGTTGATGCCGACGTTGGTGGTCAGCTTGAGGAAGCTGATCGCGTTCTCGCTGCCGTCGGGGTCGATGACGGTGCTCTTGATCACCATCGCCGACTTCTCGTCGACCTCGAGCAGGATGCGCTTGAAGCGGGTGTCGGCCACCAGGGGCGTCAGCTCGAGCTGCGTGCCGGTGCACTTCGCGCACGCCTTCTTCACGATGGAGAACTCGTTCTCGAGCTTGCCCACGCCAAAGAGGAACGTGACGGAGGCCGAGAGCTGGTTGGTGTTCATCGCCGCGCGGGTGATCAACTTCGCTTCAGGGTCATGCGCGAACACCCGATCACCTGCGAGCACGAAGGTCCTGGGCGAAGGCTTGAGGTATTCCCAGCGCATGAGCGC
>JAYTAT010000261.1:0-4820 GCA_043737315.1 Archangium sp. | reverse complement strand
GGAAGACGCCAGAGGCCTCGCGAAGGGCGGCGTAGCGAGCCAGGAGACCACGTGGCTGCTCACGCTCGAGCTGCTCCACCCTTCGAGCCGGCAGATGCTGGCGGAGCTGAGCGCCAGGGTGGTGATCGACCCCTTCGCTGACCCCACAGGGGAAGAGGAATACGACGACGCCGCGCCGATGACCCATCTGCTCGAGGCGCTCACCCTGGAGGCCATTCGCATCGTGCGCCGCTGGGAAGTGGATCGCCCCGCCGCCCGCGATTCGGGGCTCACCCTCGCCCTGTCACCTGCGATCAGCGCGGGCCAGCCCGATGCCGCCGCCGCGCAGACCGACGCGTTGCAGGCGGAGATCTGGATGCAGGCGCGCGCTCGTTTTCTTTCGCCCTGGCTCAATGACGCCCAGGCCTCGAAGCTCGCCCGCACCGTGCCTTCGTTGATGGTGATCGCCGCGCCCGGGGGGGCTTCGGTGCAGCCCGGCGACCTGATTCTCGCCATCGACGGCCAGCCGCCGCTCCCCCAGGTGCTCGCGCGAAAGCGGCTCACCGGGGTGCCGGTGGAGGTGCGCGTCGGCCGCAGTGGTAACGAGCGGGACGCGGTGATTCCGTAGGGCTAAGGTCTCTTCCACATGGTTGAGACCACCGAATCGGTGACCATTCCGGGTGACAGCATCACTCGAGTTCCCATCCGCGAGTGGACCGTCGAGGTCATCGGAGGCCCCGACAAGGGCAAGTCTTTCTCGGCGCTCTCGGGGCTGATTCGTGTCGGGTCTGACGAGGGCAACGATCTCGTGCTCACGGACTCCACGGTCAGCCGCAAGCACCTCGAGATCGAGCGCACCTCACGCGGGCTGCTGCTGCGTGATCTGGGTTCGCGCAACGGCAGCTTCCTCGCGGGGCGGCTCACGCTGCAGGCCTTCGTCGAGCCGGGCGACAAGATCGACCTGGGCAAGACGCGCCTCACGGTGAAGCAGAAGAGCCGGGAGACCGAAGTCGAGCTCGATGGCGGCGAACAGTTCGGCGATCTCGTCGGCGTCTCCGAGGCGATGCGCATCATCTTCGCGGAGCTGCGCCGGGTGACCCGGGAAGACGTCACGCTGCTCATCGAAGGTGAGACCGGTACGGGCAAGGAGCTCGCCGCGCGCGCGGTGCACGCCTACTCGGTGCGGCGTTTCGGCCCGTTCCGGGTGGTCGACTGCGCGATGCTCTCGGAGGCCGCGGCCGATCGTGAGTTGTTCGGCCCCGACGGCGCGTTCACCACCGCTCAGGGTGGAATCATCTTCTTCGACGAGGTGGCCGAGCTGCCCGCCCCCGTGCAGCCGCGGTTGCTGCGCATTCTGGAAAGCAAAGAGCTCCCCGGGGGCAAGAAGCTCGACGCGCGCATCATCGCGGCCACCTCGAGAAACCTCGCCGAAGAGGTGCAGCAACAGCGGTTCCGCCAGGAGCTGTTCTTTCGCCTGGCAGTGGCGCGTGTGCGGCTTCCTCCACTGCGCACGAGGAAGATCGACATTCCGCTGCTTGCCAAACATCTGGTGAAGGGCCTCTCGACACCGATCGAGCTCTCGCCGCAGATGTTGTCGCTGCTCGAGGGGTATGACTGGCCGGGCAACGTGCGTGAGCTGCGCAACGTGCTCGAGCGAGGCGCGCTGATGCAGGCGACGGGCAACTCGTCGTGGCTCGAGCTGCTGGTGCCCACCGATCGCAGGCCCGATCGCACCTCTCTGCTCGAGGTGGCGGTGCGGCTGGCGTACCACGAGGCCAAAGACCGCGTGCTCAACGACTTCGAGAAGCACTACTTCGCCGAAGTGATGAAGCAGTGCGGCTACGACATCAAACAGGCTGAAGAGCGCACGGGGCTCTCGATGCAGTCGCTCTACCGGTTGCTCAAGAAGAACGGCCTGCGCTTGAAAGATCTCAAGAACGCAGACGGCCTCGGCTGAGTGAAACCCCCTCTCGCTCACGGTCAGGGTGGGGGCCTTTCCACGTCAAGTCTGCCTCAACCGAGGTGCACCCCATGGCGACGCTGAACATCACCTACAACGGTCTTTCGGCTGACTACGCGCTCGAGCTCGACGCCCAGGTCTCCGACGCCGACGTCCGGCGTATCGCGGTCGAGGTGGTGCGTTCGGGCAACGTGCCGGGCCTCGCCCTGCCCCACCTGACCGACTCGGCCTTCGAAGGTTTCGTGGTCGACCGCCTGCAGGGTGGCCACCGGATCTACCTGCGCCCGAAGGTGCCGTTCGGCGCGTGATTTCAGTAGGGGGTCTCTCATGCGCATCGTCTTCTGCGGTGTGGGAGCCCTTGGTTCGACGGCCGCGGTGCTCTGCCGCAACCTCGAGGCCACCCTGGTCTTCATCGACTTCGATCGGGTGGAGTCGAAGAACCTGCTGGCGCAGGCCTACGTGAAGCAGTCGGTGGGCAAGAACAAGGCAGAGGCGCTCAAGCTGCAGCTGCTCAACTTCTTCGGCGTGAAGGCTGAGTCTTTCGCAGTGCGGGTCACCGCCCAGAACGTGGCCACGCTGTGCAAAGACGCGCAGCTGATCGTCGACTGCTTCGACAACGCTGCCAGCCGCAAGGTGCTCTGCGACTTCGCGCGCGCCTCTTCCACGCCCCTGCTCCACGCAGCGGTCAGTGGAGAGGGAAATTTCGGTCTGGTGCGTTGGGATGAACGTTTCACCCCCGACGCGGAAGACGTGGCGGGCCAGGCGACCTGCGAAGGCGGCGAACACCTCCCGCTGCTGGGGATGCTGTGCGGCGCGATCGCCCGCACGGTGCAAGACTTCGCCAGATCCGGCGCCCGGCGCGATTCGATGGTGGGCCTTGCCGCCGTCAGTCCGACCGTATGATCCGGGCCAGGCCGCTTCGATGACGCCGCTCGAGGCTGCATGGGAGGCCGTGCTCGAATCACCCGATGACGATCGGGCTCTCCAGGTGCTCACCGATGCGTTGATGGAGCGAGGCGATCCCCACGGTGAACTGATCCGGCTCCAGCTCGCAGGCGACGAAGAAGGAGCCCATTCGCATCTGGCCACCCACGCCGCCGAGCTGCTGGGCCACCCCATGCACCTCACCACCTGGCGGCCCCGCTTCAGCCGGGGCTTCATCTCGTCGGTGGTGATCGCGGAAGCGCGCGAGCTCGAAGCGGTGATCGGCAGGCCGGTCGGCCGCTTGCTGCGCCAACTCGAGGTCAGCCCGCTCGCCATCGAACCCATCGAGCGCATCGTCGAGGTGCTCGCCCAACGCGGCCCGCGCACGCTCTCGAGCCTGCGTTTCGGCAGCGCGCCTGGCTCGAGTCATCCGTCGGGTGAGCTCGAGCTCGCCCCGTTGACCGCGCGTCTGCACTCTCTGACGCACCTGGTGCTCGGCTCGTGGGCGCTGCGTTTCGACGGCACGAGCAGTCGCAGCCTGCGCAGCTTGAGCATCAACCTGCAGAACCCCGCGCGCGGGTTGGAAGACGCCCGCTTTCCTCACCTCGAGGTGCTCTCGCTCGAGCTGCCCTTTCGCCGGTTGGACCTGCCCCTTTCCTTGCTGGGAGGTGAGGTGGCCCCTTCGCTGAAATCACTCTCGATCACCGGCGCGTTGTGGCCCCAGCAGCTCGGCGATCTTTCGGTCAGCGCGCTGCTGCGAGGGCTCACCCGGTTGGAGATCGCCGCCGAAGCCGAGACGGGTTGGTACACCACGCTCATCGAGACCATCGACTCGTATTCGCACCTCGAGCGGCTCGACCTGGTCGCCGATCGCCATCACCCCGAGTGGGTGCAAGCGGTGAAACAGGCGCTCCCGCAGGCCACCGTTCGTGAGCCGAGGCTGCGCCTCTGATGGATGCGGGCGGCCCTTGCACTTCCGTGAGCTCGAGGTGCCCGGCGGGCCAGTTCGTGTGTGGCCTGCAGTTCACTCACGTATGCGCGGCGGCCTGGTACGAAGAGCTGTACGCGGTGGACTGCTGCTCGCTCTGACTACTGCGCCTGAAGCGTCAGAACGAGGTTGCCCTGCTTGTGCCAGGTCGAGGCGACGCGGTGCGCTTCCTGAATCTGCGCGAACGGAAAACACGTGCCGACCAGGGGCCGGTAGCCACCAGCGACGTGAATGGCCACCAGCCGCTGCAACTTTTCCAGCGTCACTGAGATCGTCGAGCCCGTGATGCGGTGCGAGCCCCGGCGAGGGCGCAGCAACGCGCCCAGGTTCTCCGCCAGAGTCCCCGTCACCGGCATCAAGCGCCCGCCGGGCTTCAAGAACGCCTTCGCCTTCGCGTAGGGCAACACGCCCATCACGTCGATGATGCCGTCGTAGGTCCCGCTCAGCTCCTGGGTCCGGTAGTCGATCACCTGGTGCGCGCCGAGCTTCCGCGCGAGCTCCAGGTTCGGAGTCGAGGCCACCGCCGTCACCTGCAACTCGAGATGCCTCGCGAGCGAAACGGCCGCGCTCCCGACCGAGCCCGTCGCACCGATCACCAGCAGCGACTCACCCGGGCGCATGTTCGCCTTGTCGATGAGAAAATCAGCAGAGGTGAGGCCTCCGAAGAAGAACGCGGCGCCCTCTTCGAAGCTCAACGAGTCGGGCAGCGGCAGGATCAGGCCCGTCGCCGCAATGTTCAGGAACTCGGCATGCGCCCCACCGCGGAAGCCGACGTCGCCGAACACCCGCTGACCTGGCTGGAACGCCGTCACGCCAGCCGCGACCCCGGCCACCGTACCCGCGAACCCCATTCCCGGAATCGGGTTGCGTGGACCAAAGAAGCCCACCCCCAATCGGATCAGCGGGCCGTACCCTGCCGGCGCGAGCGCGCTCCGTAACCGCACGTCGGCCGCGGTGACCGGCGAGGCG
>JAYTAT010000260.1:0-11723 GCA_043737315.1 Archangium sp. | reverse complement strand
GTTGAAGGGCTGAACGATCACCGCCTCGACCCCGGCCGCCTCGAGCAACTCGAGCTTGCGGGGCTGCGAGACGATCAAGCGGGGCGCGAGCTGGGGCTGCAGCACCTTGCCCGGGTGCGGATTGAAGGTGAGCGCGACGACGGGGCCGTGCTGGCGCGCGTGGGCGAACAGCGCCTGGTGGCCGAGGTGAACTCCGTCGAAGTTGCCCAGGCAGATCGCGCACCCCGCGAGCGAACCGTCAGACGCTTCGTGAATGGACGAGAAGAGCTTCATCGCGCTTCGGGGTATAGCGGCGGAATGGGGTCGAGTCTCCTGCTGGCGCTGGTGTTGAGTGCGTGGCCGCTGCCGCGCGATGCGGGCGCAGCCGAATATGCCGACCCCGCGAACTGGCCGCAGGAGCCGGAGTGGTTGGCCGCCTGGCCTCTTTTCTCCTTCACGCCTTCTGACTGGGCGGTCAGCGAGCCGGAACGTCTTGCCGGCGTGGGCATGCGCGTCGATCGCGCCTGGAGCATCACGCGGGGCGATCCGGCGATCGTCCTGGCCATCGCGGCCTTGCAGCACGACGTGAGCGATCCCACCGTCGCGCGCGCCTGGCACCTCAACCCGGGCGAGTTTCCCGACGCAGGTGACGTCAACGGCAACGGCCGCCTCGACGTGACCGACTTCACGGTGGCCGACGTGAACGCGAATGGGGCCATCGATCTCGAAGATCTGATTGCCGCAAGCTCTGATGGCCTCGACCAGGATGGAAATGGCCGCATCGACGATCTGTGCGGCTGGGATGTGGGCCGCGACGCACCGATCGCGAACACGCCCGACGCGGGGAGCTGGCGGCGTCTGGCAGCCCCCGTGGGCGACGGTCTTCCGGGCATCGGCATGTGTCCCGAATGCACCTTGTTGCCCGTCGTCACCAGCCCAGCGTCGCTGCCGGCAGCCCTGCGGTATGCAGCCGATGCGGGTGTCAGAGCCATGCTGCTGCCGAATTCAGCTGAGGAGATCACCACTTCACTCGAGGAGGCGCTCAGCGAAACCGGCCGGCGCGTGGTGCTGGTGCTCGAAGGATCGGGCGGCTTCACCACCCTGCCCCTTGCGCTCCACCCTGCGGTCATCTCGCCGCGCACGCTCACCCAGGCCCCGGGCAAGACGTCAGCCATCTCGCGCACCGGCTGTGGCGGCGCCGCGATCGCGGGGAGCATCTCAATTTCTTCCGCGTCGTGTTCCCGAGAAGCAGCAATCAATCTCGTCGGCCTGGCAGGGCTTCTCTTCTCGGTGCGGCCCTCGCTCGAAGCGGGCCAGGTGATCGGCTTGTTGGGCGGAGATCGGGTCGACGCACATCGGGCCGTGGTGCTCGCCGAAGCCGGCCCTCCGCCCTCGATCGTACCCCTGCAGCGCTTGCGGCCTCTGGCTCTGGCGAAGCCCCGGAGCAACGCAGAGTCGTGCGCGGTGAACGGTGATCCACTCGCGTGTGATGGCGGTATGCCTCCACTGCCGGTGGCCCCGCTTCCTTCCCCGGAAGATCCTGCCGCGTTCTTCATTCGCTACGTCGAGCGGCAAGACCCCTTCGAGTGGTCGACGGCGATCCCCGCACCTGCCGCTGAATCGCTGCGGGGATTTCTGGGCGTCAGTGAGCTCGGCCCCGGCGCAGGCCCACCCCGTTTCGTCGACATCGACGGCCTGGGCTCCGAATCGATCCTCGCGAGCTCACCGCGCGGCCTCGTGGGCTTCATTGAGCAGGTCGAGGTGCTCTCCCCTGCACTGCCCGCCGGGCGCTTCGCCCCCGCCTTCGGCGACGTCGACGGAGATCGGGTGCTCGACGTCGTCTCGATCGGAGATGACGGGGTGCTTCAAGTGAACTCGTTCAGCGGCAACGCGAAATCGCTCCAGCTCGACGCCGGGCTTGCAGGACCGCCCCAATTGGCCGCGACGCTCGACGGCACTGCCGTGGTGACGCTCGACGTGAACGGAAGGCTCACGCATGCCTTGCCCATGGCCCAGTGGGCTTTCGAACTGGGTCAACGCCAGCAAGGTGCGCCCGCCACCGGGCTCATCGATGGTGATGCCTACGCCGACTTCGCGATCGCCAACGGCCGCGAGCTGCGCGTGTTGATCACCGACGCACGCGGTCCGACCGCTGCGAGTTGGAGCGCTCCTTCACGCGCCACCCAGGCCCTGCTGGGCAATCTCGTCGGAGGCGCCGAGCTGGAGATCGTGGCCGAGCGCGTCTTCGATGCCCGCGGTCGGGTGATCCTCGAGCTCGAAGGCTGGGCGCCTTCCGCAGTGCCTCCCGCACTCGCCCGCATCGACGGCTCAGCCAACCGCGCGCTCTTGCAGCTCGAGCTGAGAACTGACGGGCGTTTCGAGCTGACCCGCTACGACGTGGAGCGCGCCTTGAGACGAGGCGACACGCTGGTCGAGCGCCGGGTGCTGCGAACGCTCGCCCACCCCCCCGCGCGTGGTGGTTTCGCGGTCGCCGACGTCACGGGGGATCGCAAACCCGATGTTCTGATCCCGACCGAAGACGGGCTGCTCTTCATCATCGATGGCGAAGGCGGCAGTCCGTTCGAGTCGCCGCTCCCCACCCTGGGCAGCGTCATCACCTCGCCCGCGATTGGCGTGGCACGAGATCGACTCGAGTTCGCCGTGCGCACCACCCGCGGCGATCTGGTGCGCTTTCTGGGGCGTGGCCTGGTCGAAGACATCAGCTGGGAAAGCGCTGGCCACGACCGCGCGAACACCTGGAACGCCGAGACGAAACTGCCTGCCCGCCGGTTGAGCGGGTTGGGCATCACCCAGCCACCCGTCCTGGAGAAGCCTTGTGGCTGCACCAGTTCAGGCGGGAGCGCGGTGCTCGGCCTCGTTTTCCTCTTTCGGCGCCGTCGAAGAACCTGCTAGCCGACCTGCGCCATGGGTCGAATTCCGCTGCGTCCACAACCTGCCGGTCACGAGCTGATGGGCCTCAAAGAGCACCCCGACTGGGACAAGGTGTTCGGCAAGACCGGCCCCCTCGAGTTGGAGATCGGCTGCGGCGCCGGTGGCTTCGCCCTCGAGCACGCGAAAAAGAACCCTCACATCCGCCTGGTCGCCTTCGAGTGGCGCAAGAAATACGCGCGAGAGGTCGCCTTTCGCGCTGAACAGGCGGGGCTCGCTCACCTCAAGGTGATCGAAGGCGATGCGCGCATGGAAGTGCCCAAGCTCTTCAAGCCCGGCAGCCTCGCGGTCATTCACCTTCAGTTCCCCGACCCCTGGTGGAAACGGGCGCATCAGAAGCGCGCCATTCTGCAGCTCGAGTTCACCCAGTACCTGCTCACCCTGCTCGAGCCGGGCGGGCGTTTCGACTTCCGCACCGACGTGCAGGACGTCGGGGAGCGCGGCATCAAGGTGTTGGAGAGCGCCGGGTTTCACAACCCGCTCGGGGCCGGGGTCTTTCACCCCTACGATCCCGAAGAGGCGCCTTCGACCCGCGAGCGAAGGTATCTGGCGTCGGGCGCGCCGGTCTATCGCGCACGTCTCGTCAAGCCGTGACATTCTGCGGCGCCGATGGCCGCCCGCCGCAAGACGCTCGAAGCGACCCGTCGTGAAGATGGGCTGAGGTCGCTCAAAGCCCGCACCATTCTCGTCGCCGACGACGACCGCGGCATCGTGGCGCAGGTGCGCGCGGGGTTGGGTGACTCGGGCTACGGCTTCGTGGAGTGTCAGGACGGCACGCAGGTGTTGTCGGCCATTCGCGCCCACCAACCTGACCTTCTCTTGATGGACGTCGAGATGCCGGGCCTGGGCGGCGTCGAGGTCTGCCGCATCGTGAAGGCGAACCAGGGGGCCAGCGGCTTCGGTTTCATTCCGGTGATCCTGATGACCGCCCGCCGCACGGGCAAGGTGGAAGGCCTCGAGCTGGGCGCCGACGACTACCTGATCAAGCCGTTCGACATGCTCGAGCTCTCTGCCCGGGTGAAGTCGATGCTGCGACTCAAGGGCCTGCAAGACGCGCTGGTCGAGAAGAACCGCGAGCTCGACCGCGCCAATAAGGAGCTCGAAGAGAAACGCCTCGAGCTGCTCCAGCTCTCGCGCACCGACGGGCTCACCGGCCTCATCAACCGCCGGCATTTCGAAGAGCGCCTCGATGCTGAGTTCGCCCGCAGCGAACGATACCGCTCACCCTTGAGCTGCTTCCTGCTCGACATCGATCACTTCAAGCGCGTCAACGACACCTGGGGTCACCCCTTCGGCGACGTGGTGCTCAAAGAGGTGGCCGGGGTCGCGCGCCGCGCCTTACGAGACGTCGACGTGTTGGCCCGCTACGGAGGTGAAGAATTGGTAGCGCTGCTCCCCGAGACCTCGCCCGAAGAGGCCTGGCGCGCGGCCGAGCGGGTTCGAATGGGTGTCGAGGCGATGAGGCTGACCGCCCAGACCGAGCGCGGACCCGAGACCGTCAGGTGCACGGCGTCGATCGGCGTGGCCACTTTTCCGAGCGACTCCTCGGATTCTGCCGCGACCCTCGTTTCCGCCGCTGACCAGTCTCTTTACGTAGCCAAAGAAAACGGGCGCAATCAGGTGCGCCAGGCGAGCTGAATCTCGCTATGAAGACAAGTCGATGGTGATGCGCCTTTTTGCAGTCGTCTTGCTGGTGACCGTGGCGGCTGGGTGCCGTCGCGAGCCCGCCAACTCGCCCGAGGCCGCCTACCGCGCGTTCATCGAGGCCGTGCAGAAGGGCAACACCCGCAAGGCCTGGCAGTCGCTTTCGCCCGCGACCCGGCAGAAGGTCGAAGAGCGCAGCAAGGCCATCTCGGAGGCCTCGAAGGGCGTGGTGCGTGATGAGCCCGAGCTGCTCCTCTTTCAGGGAACCCGCCCCGGCCCATTGGGGGACATCACCCAGCTGTCGGCCGATGACACCTCTGCGGTCCTGAAGGTCGCCAGCGCGTCGGGTGCGCGAGAGGTGAAGCTGGTGAAAGATTCGGGGAAGTGGCTCATCGACCTCTCCGATACGATCCCCCACCCAACGACGGAACGACGTGAAACGCCGTGAGTGATCGAACCAAGAAGCCGCCTGCGCCCCTGGTGCAGGTGATCCGCAAGCCCGCCGGTGGTCCGGTCAGTCCGACGCCATCCCTAATTCGTCCTTCCGTCGTGGTGGCGCCGACCGTCGTCTCGCCTTCGACGGTCACCCGGCCGGTGCTCAGCAAGCCGTCTTCACCCCGCCCCCCCTCGAGCAGCGCGCCGCGCCCCGCAGGTGCCAAGCCGCCGTTCCGGGGTCCGCCGCGGCCCTCCACGCCACGCCCTCCGCCGACCGCGGAAGGCATCGCGGCGTTGGCGAAGAAAGAGCGCGTTCCCAACCGCATCGCCAAGGGCGAGCTCGACGGAAAGATGAAGTGCCGCATCTGGAAGAAGCTGCACGCCGACGAGGCGAAGCGTTTCGACCAGGCGTGGACGTTGCTTGAAGTGACGCCGGGGCTCGATCTGGCCGACGCGTTCGGCATCGTGCAGAGCGGCATGACGGTCGAAGAGTTCAAGGCCCGGCGGGCGCGCGCGAAACGTCGTGAAGCGATCAAAGAGGCCCGATCCACCGTGGCCGCCGAGACCATCGACGACTTCGTCAATGCGCGGATCGCAGAAAAGAGCGAGCTGGCCTTCGTGATGGGCGAACGCACCGTGCTCGACGTGCTGACCGCGGTCGCACCGGTTTCGTTCAGCGGTGAGCGCACAGGGCAGTACGAGAAACTTCACGTCGTCGTGCTGACGCGGAAGACCACGTGGGATGCGTTGCTCCCGAAGCTCGAGCGCGAGCCGCGGTTGTCGCAGAAGCCTGCTTCGGTGGCGCGTCAGCCGGCCCGACGGCCGGTCAGCGATCCCCGCGGGTTCCTGCCGCACCTGGGCCAGGTCGTCATGGTGCAACTGCGCAATGGCGTCAGGCTCGAGCAGCCTTTGCTGGCGGTGGGCCCCTTCGATGTGCTGCTGGGCGCGGAGGGTAACGAGCTGTTCGTGCCGCTCCACGCGATGTTGTCGTGGGTCCCCGCGGCGTAACCCCCTCGCCCTGAAAAGTGGAAAGCGGGGCCGCTAGAGCTGTTTGCGAAGCGCGTCGAGCACCTCGAGCCGCGTGCGGTTGGTGCGCTCGTCGAACTCGACCCTGCACAACGCCTTGATGCGCGAGAGCAACCGATACGCCGTCGCGCGTGAAACACCCCGCCCTTGCGCCCACAGATCGATCGGCTGACCATCGAGCTGGGCACGCATCAGATCTTTCTCATCGTCACTGAGCACCGAGATGATCCCGCGCGCCAACCGCTGGGCATCGAGCCGGGCGCCGATGACGGCGGGAAACTCCCGAATCGAAGACTGACTTGATTCGAGCGGGAGCGCCGCGGACACGAAGCGGGAAAACAACTCCTGGGTGGCTTCTTTCGTCGAGGGCTTGCGGCGCAGCTCGCTCCACACCGCGGCCACCGCCTGCTCCACCGCGATCGCCGAGAAGCCTTGCCGGTTGGACAGACTCGACGGGTAGCCCGACGACCCCGGCCCCGTAAGCGCACCGAGTGCATCGCGCACGTGAGCCGAGAGCGCATGCCAGGCCTGGTGCGAATCCTGGCCACCGGCCACGACCTGCTTGAAGCGGTGCCGCACCGCCTTCTCGAGCTCGGCATGCGAGAGCTCGAGAAGCTCACGCCGCCGCGCATCGTCGTAGATGTGCCGCTCGAAGAAGAGCCCGATGAACCCGTCGAGCAGCGTGGCATCGACCCGGCCCACGCCGGTCACCAGGCGGCGCAGGGCGAGGTAGTCATCCTCACCAAACGTGCCCTCTGCTTCGTAGCCGCGGAGCGCAGCGTGAACTCGAGCGACGTCGCCCATGGCAGCCGATCAGCGGCGCTGGCGGTACGCCTGAATGGGAATGACCTGGCTGACGTGCGTGCCCGCGCGCGCCGATTGCGCACGGCGAATCAGCAGCGGAATGTCGCCTTCACCCCGCTCGACCGCGAGTCGCAGATCGCCCAGGCGCTCGAGATGACGGCGCACCGGAATGCCTTCGGGTGAGAGCGTCACCACGCTGCGCAGGTGACTCTCGGCGGCCTCGAGCTGCTGCTCGGCGCGCTCGAGATCCTTCCGGGCCAGTGAGAGCCACGCGGCGGTCTCTTCGCTCACCAACTCGAGCTCGTGCGAGATGCCCACCACCAGCTTGCCCCGGGCGGACTCTGGAGTGACGCGCTCGAGCTCGAGCTTCCAATGACGAACATCGGTGCGTTCGCGCGCCGTGGCGTGGAGCTGCACGCTCCAGTCGGGTGCGCCGACGGTGCCTGTGAGCAACACGCGCCGCGCATACCCACGCGACACATCGCCCAGCGACACGGTCAGCGCATCGGTCTCGAGGTTGGTGGGAAATGAGTGGCGAGCGGTGAGCGCGACGAAACCGGCCGGCTGCACGCGCACGCACGCTTCGGTCGCCACCTGCCCATAGAGATGCGCCATCAGCCCGCCCATCGCCTCGCCAAGCCCTTCGGGGCCGTCGACGTGTTCGAAGGCGTTTCCGGAAGGCTGCGTGAGCGCCTGCAGCACTTCGGCGACGTAGTGTTTGGCGAGCCCGAGGGCGTGAACGGAGATCTTCTCATTTGCCAGCCGCTCGCCCAGCTCATCGAAGGCTTCCTGCGAATCAGGGCCGACGGAAGGCTCGCCGTCCGTCAGCAAGAGCAAACGCGGCTTGCGGCCGGGCACGAGCGTGCGTTTGAGCCCCTTGAGCGCCAGCTCGAGCGCCGCGTGCAGCGCCGTGCCCCGCCCGGTCTGAACCCCCTGGAGCGCCTCGACCATCTGCCGCTTGCCGCGCGCGTCCATGATGGTGAGGGGCACGCGCTGTTCGGCCACGCCGTCGAAGAGCACCAGGCCCAGGAAGTCTTCGGGTTGCGACAGCTCGACCAGCTGCTGGGCCGCCTCGAGCGCGGCAGACAGCGGCGCGCCCTTCATCGAACCGCTGCGATCGAGCACCAGGTTCACCATCACCGGGCTGCGCACCTCTTCAGCGAGCGCTTCCCCCGTGATCAACACGTGGGCTTCCTTATGATCGCCCCTCGTGGTCTCGACGCTCCAGGCTGTCCATTGCATGTCGGGCTCCTTCGTCACTGCGCCTTCAAACGACTGGACGGCAGCATGCGCGATTCTGTCTCACGCAATTGTGATGAAGCGTAACCGTGCGAGGTGACGGCCGTCGCGCTAGGACACTGCTTCGGAGACATACATGCGCACACTCACTGGTTTGACCCTGCTCTTCCTGACCCTCCCGAGCTGCAAGAAGGAGCAGGCGGCCGCCATTCCCGTTGTCGAAACCGCGAAGCCCGCGGGCACCCGGAAGACAGTGGTGATGGCGGTGACCGTCGACGGCTTCGTGCCCTCGAACGTGACGGTGAAGGCCAACGAACCGGTCACGCTGGTCATCACCCGGAAGACCGAAGAGACCTGCGCGACAGAGATCCTCATCGACGGCACGGACATCAAGACGCCCCTGCCGCTGAACCAGGCCGTAGAGGTCGCGTGGACGCCGACCAAAGCAGGCGCCGTGAAGTTTGGCTGCGCGATGGACAAGATGATCGGCGGCGTGCTGCTGGTCGAGTGAGCCTGGGTAAAGCCCACCCAACGCCCCGCGGCGCCTTGGGTAGACCGTCTGACCTGGGCGAGAGCCGGACGAAGCTCGGAGTCATTGGGCGAGCGGCTTCGCTGGCGATTGCGTCGACGGAACATCTGAGATGGGCGGTCGACGGCGCCGTCACTTCGACGACGGTCCTTTTGCGCGGCAGATTTCGAGGTGACTGGAGAGCTCGTAATTTGACTCGCAACCGGCGCTGACTCTTCTTTTCGGCCTCTGCAATCAGTTCTTGTTCAGCGCGGTCGTCAGTTCGGGCGCGGAGGTGAACTCGACGGCGGTCCGGTCCCCTCGCACATTCAACGAGAACGTGCCGAGGCCCGCCACCTCAGCTGAAGCGCGGGCGAGCAGGCGCGCGCGCAGTTGCGCAACCACGGAATCTACAAATTCGAAGCGCAGAACCGTGAACGCCTCTTCACCTTCAAAGTCACCATCGGGGTGAAGGCCCGATAGGAACGTGTCCGCTCATCCTTGAACTCGCGGTGCTCAGGCTTGCCGCCCTCCAATTCGAGCTTGAGATCGGGGTCGGCGGTGAAGAAACCGGCACGCTTTTCCGGAACTTCGATGACCGCGCCGGTTCGTGGGTCTCGGCCCGCTGGGCTCCCTCGTGCTACGGCTCACCGATGCGTCTCTTTCTCTTCTTCGTCACCGCGCTGGCCGTAGTGGCCTGCGAAAAGCCGAGCGCGCCTTGTGGCCCGGCGACCTGTCAGGGGTGTTGTGTGGACCAACAGACCTGCCTCGACGCGACCACCTCAGCGCAATGCGGGAGCCAGGGCGCTCAATGCAGCGCCTGTGCCCAGGGGTCTTCCTGTCAGCTCGGCTTCTGTGTTGCGCAGGCACTCACCGGAGGAGGCGCCGGCGGGGGCGCAGGCGCTGATGCAGGCACCGGCGGTGGAGCGGCCTCGCGTTGCGCCGGGACGCTCGTCGAGTGCGGCGCCTCCTGCGTCGATTTGCAGAGCAGCGTCTCGGACTGCGGCCGTTGCGGCAGTGCATGCGGGGCGGGGGAGGTCTGTAATCGCGGCACCTGCGCCGCCTTGCCCGCCGACTGCCGCGCCGCCGGTGGCTGCGCTCCGGGCTACTTCTGCGATCCCTCCACCACCAGGTGCCTGCCCGGTTGCCGGATACCAGCCGACTGTCCTTCCGGAACTTCGTGCGTCGGCCTCACCTGCCAGTGCCCCGCGGGACGTCACTTGTGCGGGCAGACGTGCGTGGCAGACGACTCCACCGCGAGCTGCGGCCAGGCGTGCAGCATGTGTCCCTCCGAGCCCGACGCTTCGGCGACCTGCGCGAGCGGCGCTTGCGGACTTCAGTGTGTCCCCGACGCGCTTCGCTGCGCCAACACGTGTGCAGTCTGCGCCACGCCCGCCAATGCCACGCGAGTCTGCAGCGGCGCCTCGTGCGATTTCACCTGCGCCACCAACACGCACCGGTGCGGCAGCCAGTGCTTGCCGAACACCTCGGTCAGTGGCTGCGGCGCGTCCTGCACGCCTTGCCCCACCGACGCCAATGGAATGACCTCGTGCAACGGAACGAGCTGCGCGCTGCAATGCAACGCGGGCTTCCGCCAGTGCGAAGGTGCGTGCGCGGCCTGCACCACGCCTTCGAACGCGACGGCCGTCTGCACCGGCGCCGCCTGCGACTTCACCTGCAACACCGGGCTTCACCGCTGCGCAGCGCAGTGCCTTTCCAACACGTCGGTCGGCAGTTGCGGCGCGTCCTGCACGCCGTGCGCGACCGTCGCTTCCGGCACTTCGACCTGTTCGCAGGGGGCATGTGGCGTCACCTGCGACGCCGGCCTCGAGTACGCGGCCGGGCAATGTGGAGCGCCGTGGTCCTGGCGGCAGCAGGCCTCTGGCACGCCGGGTCCGTCCGCGCGCTACGGCGCGGGCATGGCGTTCCACGCGCAGCTGAACAGGGTGGTGCTCTTCGGAGGCACCTCGAGCAACCCTGCCATGCCACCCGCTCAGACGTGGACGTGGGACGGCACCATCTGGACCCAGCTCACCCTCGCCACTCAGCCCTCGTCGCGCAGCTTCCCCGCGATGGTCTACGACTCGCAGCGGCAGCGCATCGTGCTCTTTGGCGGGATGATCGTCGGCAGCTTCAACCGGCTGAACGACACCTGGGAGTTCGATGGCTCCACCTGGACCCAGGTCGTCACCGCGACGTCGCCGCCCATCCGCGCGTCACCGGGGGCGGCCTACGACGCCCAACGCCACCGGGTGGTGCTCTTCGGCGGAACCACCAGCGTGGACACCTGGGAATACGACGGCGTGAACTGGACGCAGCGCACGCCCCCGGTCTCACCAACGGCGCGCTCGGCGCCCGCCATGGCCTTCGAGGCCGCGACGGGCATGTCCGTCTTGTTCAGCGGCTTGGATAGCAGCCCTTCAATGGCGTACCTCAACGACACCTGGACCTGGGATGGAACGAGGTGGAGCCGGCGAACCACCAGCACCCTTCCTCCGCCGCGTACCGGCCACGCGCTGGCCGCCGCAGCAGACGGACTGCTGCTCTTCGGGGGCGCCACAGCGACCGCGGTCTACGCTGCAGACACCTGGCAGTGGGACGGCCTGAGGTGGGCGCCGCGGGCTCCGGCCACCTCACCGCCCGCGCGCTATCTCCACGGCATGGCCTTCGATTCTGTGCGGGGCCGGGTGGTGCTGTTCGGCGGCTACGGCACGGGCGCGACCATTCTTTCCGACACCTGGGAGTACGGCCCGTGAGCCGACTCTCCAATGAGTCGACGTCAGCTCAGCGCGCCGACCTGGCTCTCCCGCGATGCGCTGGGCCTTGCGCTCGTCGCCGGGAAAGTCGGTCTCGAGGTTAAGGCGCGTCACCCCCGACTTTTGCAGCAGAACGCGACGACTCGCGACTCGGCGCAGGTCTCGCACGTGACTTCGACGAAGCCGAATCTGGCGTCGCCGCAGGTGAGGAAGCGCTCTACTTTCAGCATTACCCGTGTCGGCATCGAGCCCTACACCTCCGGCCTGCCGCGTCGGAAGGCCTCGGGCAGCACGGACTTCCCCGGCGCCCGTCGCCGGCCCACCAGCCCCGTCTACTGCTCACCATTCTCCGTCATCACCCGTCGGCAGCTACTTCGCCCGGC
>JAYTAT010000259.1:0-4831 GCA_043737315.1 Archangium sp. | reverse complement strand
TTCACTGGCCCCGGTTCTGGCGGACAGCTTCGACTCGATGCGCGTGGAGCCGGTTTCGTCACCCCGGCCTTCGCAGCGATTGGTGTGGGCGTTCGCCGCGTTGGTCGCGGCGCTCATGTTGATTTCGGTGGGGTTGTGGCGAAGGCGGCAGGCGGGTCGAGCTGACTCACCCTGACCATGGGTCACGGCGCGACGACGTTTACGACCGAGGCGCCCAGCTCTTTGTCACCGCGCATCACCTTGATCGTCCACTTGCCGACCTTGTTGAAGTTCTCGCCGCGCCAGCCCCGGGTGCGCCCGAAGCCGACCACCGGGTTGTCGACCGTCTTGCGCACCTGCCCCTCGTGCAGGAACTGAATCGACACGTCTTCGTACTTGCCGTCTTTCGGGCAGAGCCACTGCAACCACGCGAACACCGTGGTGCCCTTGGGCACCGAGGCGCCCACCGGCTCGATGCACTGATACTGGGTAGGGCTGCCCTTGGTGGAGTCGACCTTCACGCACGCAATCAGGTCGAGCAGCGCAGGGCCGCGGTCTTTGCCGTTCTCCTGATAGTCGAGGAACTTCTTGATCAGGTCAGCGCTGGGCGGCGGCTCGACCGGCCCCGTCGGGGCAGGCGCCACAGCAGTTCCAGCGTCTTGAGCGAAGGCGAGAGTCGCGAAAAGCAGTGCTGCGGCAGTGACGATACGGCGCATCATGAGTGCCCCCAGAGAGTGAAAACGCCGCGCAGTGTGCCCAAACCACCCCCCGGGAGGAATGGATTTCGCAAGGGGCGGATGCTACTGCCCGGCTCGCTCATGCCGTCTGAAAACGCTCACATCCGCAACTTCTCGATCATCGCCCACATCGATCACGGCAAGTCCACCCTGGCCGACCGTCTGCTGGAGAAGACCGGCACGGTGAACAAGCGCGAGCAGCAGGCGCAGTTCCTCGACAACATGGATCTCGAGCGCGAGCGCGGCATCACGATCAAAGCCCAGACCGTGCGCATGAAGTACCGCGCCAACGACGGCAAGGACTACATCCTCAACCTGATCGACACGCCCGGTCACGTCGACTTTGCGTACGAGGTCAGCCGCTCGCTGGCCGCCTGCGAAGGCGCGCTGCTGGTGGTCGACGCCACGCAGGGTGTCGAGGCGCAAACTCTCGCCAACGTCTACATGGCGGTCGAGACCAATCTCGAGATCATCCCGGTCATCAACAAGATCGATCTGCCGTCGGCGAACGTCGAAGGCACCCGGGTCGAGATCACCGATCTCATCGGGTTGGATGGTGACAAGGCCGTGCCGGTCTCCGCAAAAGAGGGCGTGAACATCGACCAGCTGCTCGAGGCGATCGTCACCCAGATTCCGCCGCCCGCAGGCGAACTGACCGCGCCGCTCAAGTGCCTCGTCTTCGACAGCTGGTACGACAACTACCGCGGCGTGGTGATGCTCATCCGCGTGGTCGAAGGCGTCGTGAAGGTCGGTCAGAAGATCCGCCTCTGGTCGAACCAGAAAGAATTCGAAGTGCAGGAGCTCGGCGTGATCGCGCCGCACCCCGTCGCCGTGAAGCAGTTGATGGCCGGCGAAGTGGGCATCTTCGTGGCGAACATCAAGGAACTCGCCGACGCGAAGGTCGGCGACACCATCACCGACGCCGTGGTGCCCACCGTCACGCCGTTCCCCGGCTTCAAACAGGTCATGCCGATGGTCTTCTCGGGCATCTTCCCGATCGAAGCCGCCGACTACGACAACTTGCGTGACGCGCTCACCAAGCTGCGCCTCAACGACTCCGCCTTCACCTGGGAGCCCGAGACCTCGACCGCGCTCGGTTTCGGTTTCCGCTGCGGATACCTGGGTCTGCTGCACATGGAGATCGTTCAGGAGCGCCTGGAGCGCGAGTACAACCTGAACCTCATCTCCACTGCGCCTTCGGTGGTCTACAAGGTCTTCCCGCACGGCGGCGAGGTGATCACCATCGACAACCCGGCGAAGCTTCCCCCGGTGCAGAACATCGAACACCTCGAAGAGCCTTTCCTCATCGCCCACATCCACGTGCCCAACGAGCACCTGGGCGCGATCCTGGGTCTGTGCCAGGACCGCCGCGGCATTCAGAAAGCCATCGACTACCTCGGCTCGACCGGTACCCGCTGCCGCGTCACGTATGAGATGCCGCTGGCCGAAGTGGTGTTCGACTTCTTCGACAAGATGAAATCGGTCAGCCGTGGCTACGCGTCTCTCGACTACGAGCTGGGTGGCTACCGCACCGCCGATCTGGTGCGCGTGGACATCTTGATCAACGCCGAGATCGTCGACGCACTCTCGATCATCGTGCACAAGGATCGGGCGTATCAGCGTGGCCGCGAGGTCTGCGAGAAGCTCAAGGAAGTGATCCCCAAGCAGATGTTCGAGGTGGCCATTCAGGCCGCCATCGGCAGCCGGATCATCAGCCGCGAGACCATCTCGGCCATGCGCAAGAACGTGCTCGCCAAGTGCTACGGCGGCGACATCTCGCGTAAGCGCAAGCTCCTCGAGAAGCAGAAAGAGGGCAAGAAGCGCCTCAAGTCGGTCGGCAGCGTCGAGCTTCCCCAGGAGGCCTTCCTCGCCGTTCTGAAATCGGAGAACTGACCGTGGCCGCAGAGGCGAAGCCCATGGATCCGTCGCTCGCGCAGGCGGTGCTCATCAAGCTCTCGGTCGAAGATCAGAGACGCCTGCAGAAGTGGCGCTGGCACGATCGGCTGGTCAGCCTCTGGGCGCCCGTCACCGTGATCGCGCTGGTCTTCGTGGTCTACCTGACCATCGTCGAGAGCGTGGTCTGCACCTACCTCTGGCTGCAGCCGCTGATGCAGGGGCTGGGGTTGATCTGTTTTGCCTGGTGGGTGGGGCTGGTGATCGCCCGCTCGCCGCTGTTCAAGAAGTGGAACGACACCCGGCAGGCGCGTTACCGGGCCGAAGAGATCCTTGCCGAGGTCGAAGCGCTCGCAGGCAAAGCGCGCAAGCACCTCAAGGAAAAGGCGTGGGAGGAGATCGTCGCCGCCTCCGAGGCCACCGTGCGTTCATTCGGCCAGCCGCTCGCTCAGGTGAAAGCCGCTTCGAAGACGTTGGAGCAGGCCTACGACAGACATCTCAAGTCGTTCAAACGCGGCTGGCTCGATCTGAGCGGCGGCTTCGTGCGCGCGCTGCTGATCGCGCTGACCTTCCGCGCGGTGTTGCTCGACCCCTTCAAGATTCCCTCGGGCTCGATGATCCCCACCCTCGAGCTGGGCGATCAGATCTTCGTCAACAAGTTTATCTACGGCGTGCGGCTGCCCTTTACCAACTACGTGCCCTTCGTGATCGTGCGACCGCCGAAGGCCGGCGACGTGATCGTCTTCAACAACCCGCTCAACCCCGCGGTCGACTACATCAAGCGGGTGGTGGGCGTGCCGGGCGAGACGCTGGAGTTCACCGAAGAGGGGCTGCTGATCGACGGCCAACTGGCGCCGCGCACCCTGGAGAACGCCGACTACGGCTTCTGGGAACACAACGAGGTGCAGGTCACCGGCTTCGACAGCTTCAAGTACTGGGTCAGCACGTGGCGCGAAGATGACTGGCGCGAACGCCCCGAGGCGCTCTACCGGGAAACCTTCAACGGCGTGCCCCACCTGATCCTCGATGAACCAGTGCTGCGCAAGAATGGGCTTTCCCAGCTGAAGGCCCGCAGCGTGAAGGTGCCCGAAGGTTCGGTGTTCGTGATGGGCGATAACCGCAACAACTCCGCCGACAGCCGGTTTGGGCTGGGCGTGAGCGGAAATCAGTTCGAGTTCGTGCCGTTCACCAGCATCAAGGGCAAGGCCACGATGATCTGGTTCTCGCTCTCGCACGGCGGGTTCTTGAGCTCGTTCTTCGGAGGCACCGGCATCCGCTACGACCGGTTCTTCACGCCCGTGACGATGTGCGGTCTCGAGGCGCCCCGGAAGTAATACGAGGTTCCTTGACGCTGCGCAGACGCCGTGGCTACTTCGTGCCGTGCGCAACGACGGCGAAACCAACCCCGTTACCTACCTGGTCGTGGCCCTGTTGGCCGGGGCTTTCTTTTACGCGTACCACGTGGGGCCGTTGTACTTCGACAACCTCGAGGCTCGAGAGGCGGCCGCTGAGGCCTACAACGTCTACATGCTCAGCGGAGAAGCGACGGCCCTCCAGAAGCTGCTCATTCGGCTCAACGCCAAGAGCCCCAACACCAGCCACTACGAGGTAGATGAAGAGGGCGTCGAGTCGGTCAAGCCGGGGTACGGGTTGACCGAAGACAACGTGAAGATCACCTTCGAAGAGGCGAGCCGGAAGCTCACGGTGCGCATCGAGTACGACCGCATCGTCGAGTTCGCGCCACTCAAGAAGCGCAAGAGCTACCACCTCGTCGCCGAGAAGACCGGAACCGTCTCCAAGTGAGCTCGACGCGCCACCTGCTCGGCATCGAGGGGCTCCCGAAAGCCGAGATCGAGCAGCTGCTCACCCGGGCCCATGAGTACCGCGAGGGCCGCGTCGGCGGGCGCCACCTCGTGGGCCGCGTGGTGGCCAACGTCTTCTACGAGCCGTCGACCCGCACCCGCTCGAGCTTCGAGGTGGCTGCGGCCAGCCTCGGCGCTCACGTGCTCAACTGGACGGTCACCGGCTCGTCGGCCTCGAAGGGCGAGACCCTGGTCGACACCGCCAGGAACATCGCCGCGCTGGGCGTGAGCATCATCGTGGTGCGCCATCAGCACAGCGGCGCCGCGGCCCTGGTGGCGCGATCGGTGGGCTGCTCGGTGGTCAACGCAGGAGACGGCCGGCACGAACACCCCAGCCAGGCGCTGCTCGACGCGTACACG
>JAYTAT010000258.1:0-11734 GCA_043737315.1 Archangium sp. | reverse complement strand
TGACCGAGCGGTTCTTCGCGCTCACGAGGTCGAGAGTAGCACGTCGACATCCTCGACCGGCGGCGCCTTGCCGTCGATGAAGTCACGCACGTAAGGGTCCGTGGTGGAGCGGAACTCGTCTGGCGACCCCTCCATGAGCACCCTTCCCTTTCCCAGCATCACGAGGCGGTCGGAGACCGTGAATGCGGTCCCCATGTCGTGCGTCACGACGACGCTGGTGAGGCCGAGCCGCTCCTTGATGCCGACGATCAGGTGGTTGATGCGCGCCGTGTTGATCGGATCGAGGCCGGTGGTCGGCTCGTCGTAGAGGATCACCTCGGGTTCGATGGCGATGGCGCGCGCGAGCCCCACCCGTTTGCGCATGCCACCCGAAAGATCAGACGGCCGCATCTGCTCGATGCCGGGCAGGTTCACCATCTTGAGGTTCTTCGCGACGCGTTCAGCTATCTGACTCTCGCTGAGTTCCTTGAGGTGTTCGCGCAGGGGGTAGGCGATGTTTTCCCCCACGGTGAGCGAGTCGAACAGGGCCGCCCCCTGAAAGACCATGGCCACGCGCTTGCGCACCTCGCGGATCTCGCGCTCGCCGAAGGTGGTCACGTCGGCGCCCTCGAACCAGATGTGACCGCGGTCGGGGTAGAGCAGGCCGATGAGGCACTTGAGCATCACGCTCTTGCCGGTGCCTGAGCCACCGATGATGGTGAGCGTCTCGCCGCGGCGCACCTCGAGATCGAGGCCCTCGAAGATGCGCTTGGGCCCGAACGACTTGTAGACGTCCTTCCAGCTGATCAACGTCTCTCCGACGGCCGTGGCAGTCATAGGGCGAGGAACAGCTTGGTGAGGAAGAAGTCAGACAACAGAACGCCCACGGAGGTGATGGCCACGGTCTCGGTGGTGGCCCTGCCGACGCCCTCGGTGCCGCCCGTGACCTCGAAGCCTTTGTAGCAACCGACCACGGCGATGATGATGCCGAAGACCGCGCTCTTGGCGATGCCCGAGGTGAAGTCGAAGATGTCGGCGGTCTCCACCGCTGAGCGAAAATACTGTTCCATGGGAATGTCGTACTGCGTCGAGCCCACCACGCTGCCTGCCACCAGCCCGAACACGTCGGCGAGCGCAGTGAGCGTGGGGAGCACGATGAAGCAGGCGATGAGGCGCGGGGTGACCAGCTTCTTCACGGGGTCTGCACCAAGCGCAGAGATGGCGTCTATCTGCTCGGTCACCTTCATCGAGCCGAGCTCCGCGGTGATGCCTGAGCCGATGCGCGCGCCCACGGTGAGCGCGGTCAGCACGGGCCCCAGCTCGCGGAAGAGCGTGAGCACCACCACCTTGCCCACCGTGTGCTGAATGCCGAAGCGCGCCATGAAGAAAGCGAACTGCAGCGTCATCACCATGCCCGCGAAGACAGCCGTCAGCGTGGCGAGTGAGAGGGAACGCGTGCCCAACATTTCGATCTGGTAGCCGACGGAGCCGAGCGAAAACGGGCGGGTGAAGGCGCGCCGTGCGGCACGCACCAGCATCACCATCATGCCGCCGAAGGCCCCGAAGGCATCTTGCACGCGCGCGGAAAAGGGGATGATCGCGGCCAGCTCTTGCTGGACCATGTCGGAGAGCTCGGTCTGGGCCGGCTCTTCGGGGAGCGGGGGCGAGCTGTCCGTCACGGCGCGCGCTCCTGGCGGAAGCCGGCGATCAACGCGTCGAAGTCAGCCTGGTGCGCCGCTTCGAGGCCCGTAGGGCTGGCGTAGGTGAAGTCGTGCACGCAGCCGTTCTTCTTGAGCACCACCAGGTCGAGCGAGACCGGCACGCCATCGAGCCTCGCGCGCACCAACGAACGCATGGCTTCGCGCCCGTCGAGTTGGAACCTGGTCTTGCTGAGCCACTCGCGGTCGGTGAAGCCGATGACGAGGTGATTGGTGAGCACCTCGAGCTGCGGATCTTCGTGGCCGGTGCAGGTGGCGTTCATGCCGATGACGTGCCCCTGATTCGAGACCCAGGCCAGATCGTTGTCGTCGAAGCCCGCGCGCCGAAAGCCCTGCGGCGCCACCACGCGGTACGAGAGACCGTCGCGGGTGAACGTGTCTCCCGACAGCCCGCCTCGACAGCCCGAGCTCAAGACGACCAACCCCAGAACTGTGATGCTGCGAAACATGTGGGCGACAGTGTGCCCCATGATCGACCCGCGATGAAAAAATTGACTCTGTACGGCCGTTCAGGAACCATACTGAACAGAGATCCAGCGTTACCCCGGAGAGCCGACATGGAAGACATCACCGATCGCCAGAAGGAAATCCTTACTTTCATTCAGCAAACGACGGAAGAACGAGGCTTTCCCCCGACGATTCGAGAGATCGGCGAAGAGATGGACATTCGCTCGACCAACGGGGTCAACGACCACCTGAAAGCACTGGAGCGGAAGGGCTTCCTCACCCGCGGCGAGCAGCAGAGCCGGTCGCTGGTGCCGACCAAACGGGCTCGAATGATCCTGGGGCTGGGGCCGAAGAAGAACTCTGACCCGACCATGCTCGAGATTCCCCTGCTCGGCCGGGTGGCGGCGGGTGCGCCGATTCTGGCGCAGGAGAACGTCGAAGACACGGTGCGCATCGACAGCTTCCTGCTGGGCGGCAACGGGAAAGAGGTGTTCGCGCTGCGGGTCAAGGGCAACTCGATGATCGATGACGGCATTCACGACGGTGACTTCATCTTCGTGAAGAAGGCGCCCAGCGCTGCGGTGGGCGAGATCGTGGTGGCGTTGATCGAAGATGAGGCCACGGTGAAGCGGTATTTCCCCGAAGGCGAGCGGATTCGTTTTCAGCCGGCGAACAAAGACATGCAGCCGATCTACGTGGCGAAGTCCGAGTTCCGGCAGACCATGATTCTGGGCCGGGTCGTCGGCGTGTACCGCAAGATGATGTAACTGCTGTTCCGACCCTCTCCCAGAGAGAGAGGGCGTTGAAGGCTTCAGCTCCCGAGGGAGGCGAGCTCGCTGCTCGCGGCTTCCCAGCGGGCCATCGCCTTCTCCAGCTCAGCGGCCGTCTGAGCATGCGCATCGAGCACGGGCCGCGACTTGTCGTAGTTCGCCATGAACGTTGCATCGACGAGCTGCGCCTCGCGCGACTTCTGCGTGGCCTCCAGCTCGGCGATCTTCGCCTCGAGCCTGGTGATCTCCTTCTTCAGCGGCCCCATGCGCTGACTGCGCGCCTGCCGGGCTTCTGCCTCGACCCGCTTGCGCTCCTTCTCAGGCGCCTTGTTGGCCGCGCTCTCTACTTCGACCTGCGCGTCCGCCCCGCGAGCCCGCGCCGCCGCTTCACCATCGAGGTGCAGCAGGTAGTCTGCCAGGTTGCCCGGGTACGGCACCACCTTGCGATCGCGCACGTCCCACACATGGGTCGCCAGCGCGTCGAGGAAGCTGCGGTTGTGCGAGACGAACATCAACGTGCCCGTGTAGCCCTCGAGCGCCTCGATCAACGCCTCTGACGAATCGAGATCGAGGTGGTTGGTCGGCTCATCCATCACCAACAGGTTGGCCGGCTTGAGCAGCAACTTTGCCAACGCCACGCGCGCGCGCTCACCACCCGACAACACACCGATCCTCTTGTCGACGTCGTCGCCTGAGAACAGAAACGAGCCGAGCACGTTGCGCACGAACGACTGCGGCTTGTCAGGCACCAGATCCAGCATCTCTTGCAGGATGGTGTGTTCCTTATCGAGCGTGTCGGCGTGGTGCTGTGCGTAATACCCGAGCACCACGTTGTGCCCCAGCGTCGCCGAGCCCGCATCGGCCTCGAGCTCGCCCGCGAGAATCTTGAGCAGCGTGGTCTTGCCCGCACCGTTCAAACCGACGATCGCGATGCGCTGACCGCGGAGCACCTGCGCATCGAGCCCGTCGTAGATCACCTTGTCGCCGAACGCCTTGCGAATGCCGGTGAACTTCGCGACCTCGCGCCCGCTCTGCGCCACCACCGGGAACTTGAACGAGACGACCGCACGATCCTGATGCAGCTCGACCGTCTCGAGCTTCGCCAGCTGCTTCATCTTCGACTGCGCCTGGGCCGCCTTGCTCGCCTTGGCCTTGAAGCGGTTGATGAAGGTCTCCAGCTCAGCCCGCCGGTTCTCGACCTTCTCGGCCTGCACCAGCAGCCGCTCGTATTCTTCCGCGCGCTGCTTGCGGTAGTCCTCGTAGTCGCCGGACCAGGTGCGTACGCCTTCGGTCTCGAGCGAGACGACCTTGTTGATTTGCCGGTTCAAGAACCCGCGGTCGTGGCTGATCAGCACCATCGCCTTGCGCGATCGTTTCAGGAAGGCGTCGAACCAGGACAGGGTCGGCAGGTCGAGGTGGTTGGTCGGCTCATCGAGCAGCAGCAGATCGGGATCCTGCAGCAGCAACCCCGCAAGAGCCGCGCGCATGCGCCAGCCACCCGAGAACTCGGTGGTGACCCGGCCGAAGTCAGAGACCTTGAACCCCAGGCCCAACAAAATCTGTTCAGCGCGGTGTTTGCCGAAGTGCGCGTCGAAGTGATCCCGCTCTTCGTGCAGCTCAGACAGCGTGGCCGCCAGCTCCATTTGTTCTTCCACCACCGAGGTGGCGTTGAGCTGCTGCTCGGTGAGCACCAACGCTTCATCGAGCCCGTCGCGGCCCGGCACCGTCGACATCACTGCGTCGACCAACGAGCCCGGGGGCAACGCCTGGAGATCCTGCGGCAGGTAGCCCACGCGCGACTTGCGGCGGAACGTCAGCGTTCCGTTGTCAGGTGTCACCTGCCCGATGAGGACCTTGAGCAGCGTCGACTTGCCGGTGCCGTTGGCGCCCACCAGCCCGATCCGGTCGGTAGGCCCGATGGTGAACGAGCTTGCTTCGAAGAGCGTCTTCGACCCGTACGACTGAGACAGACCCTTGACGATGACGAGACTCACGGCGATCCGCGAATACCACGCACAGGCGAGCCGATCTGCGTAAACTCCGAATCATTCGCATGGCGAAGGAACCTTTTGAAGCCGTCAATGCCAACGAGCTGATCGGCAAGGTCCTCGACGGCCGGTACAAGGTCGAGTCCGTGCTGGGCCAGGGCGGCATGGGCATGGTCTTCAGGGGCATTCAGACCAGCGTTCAGCGCCCGGTCGCCCTCAAGACGTTGCACCCTCAGTTGGCGATGGCGCCCACCTTCTTCGAACGCTTCAAGCGCGAAGCCGAGATGGCCAGCCGCCTTCACCACCCCAACATCATCACCATCTACGACTTCGGGAAGACCGCCGAAGGCCTCTGCTACTACGTGATGGAGATGCTGGAGGGCGAGTCGCTGCGTGACCGCATCAAGCGCGAAGGCCCGTTCACGCTGCGTCAGGCCGCGGCGATCATCGAGCAGTCGGCCGCCGGCGTGGCCCACGCGCACCATACGCAGGTCATTCACCGTGACCTGAAGCCGCACAACATCATGCTGACCTCGGTCGACGGCAACGAGTACGTCAAGGTGCTCGACTTCGGCCTGGTCAAGGCGCTGGAGCAGGAAGACGAAGAGGAGCAGCTGACCTCGACCGGCCAGGTGCTCGGCACGCCGCAGTACATGCCCCCGGAGCAGGCGGGCGGCGAGGTGGTGGATCAACGGTCCGATCTCTTCTCGCTGACCGGCGTCTTCTATTACTGCCTCACCGGTCACTCGCCCTACGGCGCCAACTCGGTGCGAAAGGCCCTCACCCTCTCGCTGGCCGCCAACGTTCCGCCCATCGAGACCTACCGCAAGGGCTCGAAGGTACCGAAGTCGATCGACGAGTTCATGGTGAAGGGCCTGCGGCCCGAGAAAGAAGATCGTTTTCAGACCGCGGAAGACTTCGTGCAATCGCTGCACGCGGCGCTCGCGGGCACGCCCGACTCGGTGCTCGATGCGGTGCCCCTCTTCACGGCTGATCCGACCGGGAAAGAGAGCGGGAGCGGCTCGTCATCCTCGCGCAAGTCGGGTTCGGCGCGGGCGAAGGGCCCCTCGAGGGCCATCTCGGCGGTGTCGCGGCCCCTGCCCCGCCAGGCATCGAGAATCGAAGAGCGGGCGGCCACGCCTCCACCCCGACCGCAAGGCGTACCGCTGGGTGCGCTCGTCGGCGTGGTCGCGGTGATCGCCGTGCTGATCGGCGGCGCGGTGGTGTTGAAGATGAGCCTCAAGCCGCCCGAACCTTTTCAGGTACCGGTGCAGGTGGCGATCGATCAGCCTTCCACGCCCGTGACGCAGAAGGTCGAGATCACCCCGGCGAAGGTGGTGCTCAAGACCAGCCCCGATGGTGCCGAAGTGTCGGAGGGCGGCGTGATGATCGGCAACACGCCACTGACCCTCGATTGGCCTCGAGGTTCGACGCGGGAGCTCACTTTCAAGCTCGCGGGGCACAAAGATCTCGTGAAGAACCTCAGGTCTGAGGCCGATCAGTCCTTTGACTTTCAACTCGAGGTCGCCAGCGCACCAAAGCCGCCCCCGATCAAGAAGACCCCGCCGAAAAATGGGCCCGACATCGGCGCATTCGACTGAGGTTTTCGGGTGGGTCGGCAACCACCCTACCCTCAAACGAGGGTGTTTTTCGAGTCACATCAGCGGCTTGAACGACATGAAGGCCATGCCGCTTGGCGGGTTGTCTCTCTCGGGTATGGTCGCCGCGACCTTCCCGAGACCCCATGACAACCGCCCTCGCCAGCCCCGTCGCCTTCCGTGAAAAGGCCCCCGAACCCCTCTTTGGAGAAGGTCTGCCGCCGGCCAGCGCGTCGCTGCTCCAGGCGAAGATCAAAGATCTGAGGCTTCACCTCACGGGCACGCGCCTCGAGCGCTTCATCCACCAGCTCTACGTCGAGATGGAGGCGGCCGGCGTCTCGCACCGCCCCGAGTGTTACCTCTCTGATCAATGGGGCTGCCCGTCGGGCGTGCCCGTCATCGGCATCCCCTTCTATCTGGCTGATCAGAACCTGCTGCAGATCGAAGACGCGCTGGGTGCCGGCGCCGAGAGTGAACGCGACATCATGATGTACCTGCGCCACGAAGCAGGGCACGCGTTCAACTACGCCTACAAGCTCTACGAGACCGAAGACTGGAAGAAGCTCTTCGGCGACTTCGGCAAGCCCTACCTCGACACCTACAAGCCGCACCCCTTCAGCCGGAAGTACGTGGCGCACCTCTCGGGTTGGTACGCGCAGAAGCACCCCGACGAAGATTTTGCAGAGACCTTCGCGGTGCTGCTCACGCCCGGCGGCAACTGGCCCGAGCGGTACAAGGGCTGGGGCGCGCTCAAGAAGCTCCAGTACATGCAGGACGTGATCACCCGGGTGGGCCGCACTGATCCGCCCGTGACCCTCGATGAACGCGACATGGACGTGACCGAAATGGAAGAGACGGTGCTCGATCATTACCGTCAGCGCGCGCTGGAAGAAAAGATCGACCTGTCGATAGGTGATCAGCTCGATCAGGATCTCATCGCCTTGTTCGAGCCCGAGTCGGTGGGCACCACGGGCGCCGACACCCTGCTGCGCGCCGAACGCCAGGCGTTGATCCACGCGGTCACGCAGTACTCAGGTGTTTCGCGCGGGGTGGTGAAGTCGGTGCTCGATCACCTGCTCGAGCGCGTCACCGAGCTGAAAGTCACCGTGCACCGCGACAAGGCGCGTGACTACACGACCAAATTCACCGTGCTGCTCACCACGCTCGCGATGAACTTCCTCTACACGGACAAGTTCTTCGACGCCGACTGATCGAAAGGGGAATACAGTGCGTGGCGAATGGCAGCCGCCACTGTTCCTCCGCTGAAGATCTCCGTTTTGCATTACCAGCCGTCGGGCGACCCGATGGACCCCGTCGTTCAGGACGTCAGTGACGCCCTGACCTCGCTGGGCCACACCATCAGCTTCATCGCCGTGCACGATCGTGTCTTCGATCTGCTCAAGGCCATCGAAGAGCAGAAGCCCGATCTGGTCTTCAACGTCTGCGAGACCTTCGCCGACGACTACCGGCTCGAGGTCAACGTGGCCGCGGTGCTCGAGCTGGCCCGCGTGCAGTTCACCGGCTCAGGCACGGCCGGGCTGCTGCTGGCGCAAGACAAGATCCTCACCAAGCAGCTGCTCGAGTACCACGAGGTCAACACGCCCAACTTCCTCACCTTCGATGGTGAGGCGTTCGAGGCGTTCGGCCGCATGAACTTCCCGTTGATCGTCAAGCCGGCGCGCAGCGACGCGTCGATCGGCATCGGGCAGCACTCAGTGGTCAAAGACTGGGATGAGCTGACCAAGCGCGTTCGCGAGATCCGCAAGACGCTCAACGACGAAGCGCTCGCCGAAGAGTTCATCGACGGCCGCGAAGTCTACGTGGGCGTCATCGGCACGCCGACCCGGCCCGAGATCCTCCCCATCGTCGAGCTCAACTGGGGCGCCTGGAACCCCGACGTGCCCAAGGTGAGCGACCGCGTCGTGAAGTTCGGAGACACCGGCGAAGATCACCCTCACCTGGTGATCGCAGAGGACATCTCGCCCGAGCTCAAGGCCCGCATCGAGCGCAGCGCCCTGCTGGCCTACCGCGCCCTCAAGATCCGCGACTACGCGCGCGTCGACTTCCGCATTTCCAACAAGACGGGTGAGCCCTTCGTGCTCGAGGTCAACCCCAACCCGTACCTCGAGAAAGACAGCGAGCTGGCGATGGCCGCCGAACATCGTGGGCTCAACTACGGGCAGCTGATCGAGCAGATCATCGAGTCGGCGGCTGACCGGTACGGCCTCAAGGTGAAGGCCGACAAGCCCACCACCGGCGAGACGCCACAGGTCGAGGCCGCGCCCAAAGAGCAGCGCGCCAACAGCTGAGTCGTCCTGTAGCACCCTGTGTTGGGGGGAATTGTTGGGTGAATTGCTTGATCCGCGCTCGGTCCGGCTCTCACAATCGCCCCTCAGTTCACTGCAAGGAGCGCCCATGAAGAGCCGTTGTCTCCGCACCCTCGCCATTTCGATGGCCACCGTCTTGTTCTCCACCGGCTGCATGATGTCGCGCCTGGTGGATCGCGCTTTCCTGGGCATCACGGTGAAGCGGCCGTCGTACGGCGATCGCAAGACCACCGGCATCTTCCTGCTCCCCTTCACGTTCGTGATCGACGTGGCCACCTTCCCCATTCAGGCATTGCTGGTGGTGATCCTGGGCGACAACTTTCCCTTCACCGATCCGCCCGATGCGCTCTCGAACGCCAGCGCGATGCTCGATACGCCGCAGTTCCACCGGCTGGGTCAAGCCGAGCAGGCCATCGCGAAGGCCGAACTCATAAAGCTCATCGAAGAGCGCAAGCTGACCCCCAATACCGCGCTCGCCCTCAACGAAGACGGCCACTGGACGGTCGTCGAGCTGAGCGCTGACACGCGCAACCAGCTGATCGCGCGAGCGCAGCAGCCCGCTGCGCTCGAGTCGCTCGTCTGCGCTCGCTGAACTAGAGGTTGCCGTCGAGGAAGGAAAAGGTGTCCTTCCAGCAGCGCAGGGCCTGAGGCGTGACCACGAAGGCATGAAACGCATGAGGCCCGCGGGGATACTCGCGGGCTTCGCTTTGGGTGGAGCCCAGCAGGTGCAGCGCCTTCACCATGCGCTGCGTGTCACCCATCAACAGATCCCACGTGCCGCAGGGCAGAAAGAACGGCGGCAGGGGTCGATCGACGGTCTTCAAACCCTCGAAGGCCACCACCGGGTTGGCGAGCTCCAGCGTGCGGCGATCGCGCAGCGTGACGCCGTGCAGATACGCATCGGTGACCTCTTCGATGCGATCGCGAAAGAATGAGGGGTGGTCAGAGAACCGTTCGGGGTTGCTCACTTCGAACAGCCCGCAGGCAGCCACCACCGCTTTGGGCGTCACGCCGGTGGCGAAGGCGTCGCGCGCGTACGGCTCGTCGCGGCGTTGATGCGTCATCAGGGTGAGCGAAGCGGCCAGGTTCGCCCCCGCCGATTCACCCGCCACCACCACGCGCGACAAATCGCCTCCGATGCGCTCGGCGTTGGCGACCAGCCACTGCCAGGCCGCGCTGATGTCTTCCACCGCGGCGGGAAACGGGTGCTCCGGAGCGAGGTGGTAGTTCACGTTCACCACGAGGTAACCGCGGCGCGCGTAGATGAGGCCAAAGAGCCAGTGCGTGTCCTTCGACATCAGGCGAAAACCACCGCCGTGCACGTAGAGCACCATGGGCAGCGGGCCGACGGCGTCCTCCGGGCGGTACAGGTCGAGCGTGTGTGCGACCCGGCCGGTGCGGCGGTAGGGCAGATTCTTCTCTACCGAGACCCGGTGGAAACGCGGCGAGGCGACCGGCAGCCACCCTGCTCCTTTCGCGGCCGCGAGGAAGAAGCCGTCGGTGACGGCCGCTCCCACACGCCGACGCACGCGCGCTCGCAGGCCCAACGACGGACGTTCGATGCGCAGCGTCTCGGTGGACACGACTTCAAACTCCCAGGGCTGCGGAGACGGCGTCGACCACGTCTTTCTCGGTCGGGAACCGGCCCATTTCCTTCTTCACGACGACTCTTCCATCGACGGCGACTTCGAAGATGCCGCCCGAGCCTTTGATGAATTCAGCGTCGAGCTCGAGGTCTTGCTTCAGCGCGGCTGCCGCACGGGCAGCTCTGGCCAGGTAGCCTCAGGCGGTGCAGTAGGTGATGGTGATCTTTGCCATGCGGGTGCTCCTTTAAGCGGTGTGCATCAACTCGTAACCGAGCCTGGTCACCAACGCCAAGACCACCAGCAGCACCACGCGACGCACCAGGGTGTCACCGCCCTTCACCGCGAGGTGGGCGCCGATGGTGCCTCCGATGAACTGGCCCGCCGCCATGGGGATGGAGACCTTCCAGATGACGAGGCCCTTCGCCGTGAAGAAGATCATCGCGGCCAGGTTCGAGGCGAAGTTCACCACCTTCGCGTTGGCCGAAGCCTCTTGCAGGGTGAGGTGGAGCAGCACCACGAAGCCGATGATCAAGAAGGTGCCGGTGCCCGGGCCGAAGAAGCCGTCGTAGGCGCCGAGGCACAGGGCCAGGATGGCGGTCTTCAGACCGGCGCGAGGTGAGGGATCTCCTGCCTGCACTGCGGGCGGCCGCACGAAGGCGACCACGAAGCCGGCCATCACCAGCAAGATGAGCACGAGGGGCTTGAGGACTTTGGGATCGAGCGCGGTGAGCAGCGCCACGCCAGCGCACGAGCCGAGCATGCCCAGGGGGAAGAGCACCTTCGCCCGCTTCGAGTCGATCAGCTTCGCGCGCCAGAAGCGGAGCAGCGCCGCGCCACTCCCGAAGACCGCAGAGCCCTTGTTCGTGCCGAAGACCATCGGGGTCGGCATGCCCGTGGCGAGCAACGCGGGCACGGTGAGCAGGCCGCCGCCGCCAGCGATCGCGTCGACCAGGCCCGCGAGCAGCGCGACGAAGAAGAGGCCGACGATGATGAGCGGCGAGAACTCCACCACGCGTCAGAAGGAAAGCACGAGCGTGTCGCCGTTTTGCACCGTGCGTTTGGGGGCGGCCTCGAGGTCGATCACGATGCGCGTTCCGGCGGGCTGCTTTCCGAGTCGCACGGCAGAGGCGTAGGGGGGTGAGGCCGGCGCGGTGTGGCTCTTGTGCGGTGAGAGGCCCGTGAGGTCGAAGACGGCGCGCGGTGGGCCGGTGAGCAGAAAGGCGCGGGTGAGCCTTCCGCCGCCGCTCAGCTCGGGCGTGAGGCTGAGCTCGGTGCCGGTGAGCATCCAGACCAGGTTGGAGGCGGCGCCGGAGCTCATTTT
>JAYTAT010000257.1:0-4831 GCA_043737315.1 Archangium sp. | reverse complement strand
CGAGCACGTGATCATACGGCTTGTTGCGATTGCCGCTGGTGCCCTCGTTGCCGAGCTGATCTGTGGGGTGCGGGCCGGTGGTGACGAACTCAGAGGAGAACGTGGTGAGGCAAGTCTCGACGTTCTCGTCGCGGGTGTTGGTGTTGAAGTCGCCGCCGAGCAACACGTACGAGTTCCCGGGAATGTTGGAGCGAATGAGCGCGATCAGGTTGTTCGCCTCCGTGTTTCGCGCCCCCGCGCTCGAGGTGAGCAGGTGCACTGAGACCACCCAGAGATCGATGTCACCGGGGATGTCGATCTGCGCCCAGACGAAGTTCCGGTTCGTGACGAGCGTGTCCGTCCACTCGCCTTGATCGATGATCGGCCAGCGGCTGATGACCCCATTGGGAATCGCGCCGCCGCCCACGCCTGCGCCGCGGTTGTAATAAAAACCGCCGTCGAAGGTGGTGCTCACCATCGTGTTGATGTCGGCCGGTGAGCTGGAGCCGTAGTTGAACTCCTGGATCATCACGATGTCGGGATCAGTCCCCTGCAGAATGCGAATGCCATGGCCCGGCGTGTAGCTCTGGTTGGGCCCGGTGGTGAGGTTGGCGGCCATCGCGCGCACTCTGAATACAGGGCCGATGCCCGTCGGCACGGGACAGAAGTCAGGGCCTGCGTCGACGCCTGCGTCCGGTACGCCTGCATCGGGAACGCCTGCGTCGGGAACGCCTGCGTCGGGAACTCCTGCGTCGAAGGCCCCCGCGTCGGGCTCGACACCTGCGTCTTCAACCGACGCATCCGGAAGACCTGCATCATGCGGCAGATTCGGACCGCAGGACGAACCGAAAGCCAGGAACACCAGGACGACAGCGCGCTTCATGAGGCGCGCAGCGTATCAGTCGCCGCGGGTCGGTGGACGCGCCCGGCGGCGAGCCACCACCATCACGAAGACCAGGGCGGCGAGGGCTCCCGCTCCCGCGATGATCAACCACGGCGGGCCATCTTCTTGAGCGGCAGGAGCCGCGGCCACCGGGGCCAGAGCACCCGCGTCGACGGGGGCCGCCACGACCTCGACCGGAGCGCCTGCATCGAAGGGCTCGGGGCTCCCGGCGTCGAACGGTTCAGCGATGGCAACGGCGCCCGCATCTGGCGCGGGTTCGACGGCCGGCACAGGAGGCGAATTCTTCGCGTCGAGCACCGCTCGAGCGAGACGCTTCTTCTCTTCGGCCGCGTCGAGTGCCGCTTGCTTCTTCACCTCGGTTTCGGCCCGTTTGGCCTCGAGCGCTTCAGCTGCCTTCTGCTTCTTCGCCTCGAGCGCAGCGGCGGCTCCTTCTCGCTTCGCAGCGGCAGCGGCCGCACGGGCCTCGAGCGCTTCAGCCGCCTTCTGCTTCTTCGCCTCGGCAGCGGCGCGTTTCGCATCCAAAGCCTCCGCTGCCTTCTGCTTCCTGGCTTCGTCGGCCAGCCGTTTCGTTTCCCCGGCCTTGGCGGCCTTCTGAAGCTTCTCCTGGGCTGCGACCTCGGCCAGTTGCTCGGGCGTCAGCCCCGCGACGCCTGCATCGACCACCCCGATCACCGGCTTGACCATCGCGTCGGGCATCTTCCCGTCGTCGAGCGTGGCGATCATCACCGGCTGCGCGGGCAGCGCGAGCTTGAAGCGTTTGGCCACCTCGGTCTGCTTGTCGTCGCGGGTCGGCTTGACCTGCACCCGAACTTCGATGCCGGAGTTCACTTCGAAGGTGACGTCGCCGCCCACTCTCCATTTGTACCCGCCCTCGTCGCTGAGGACCACGCTGGCGTTGTTGTAGAAGACGACCAGGACTTTGACGGTGTGTTTGCCGGGCGTGACGTCGCCGTTCCAGATGAGATGCGTGCCCTCGCTCGAGAGTTGCCCCAGCGGGGGCGAGCGCAGGCGGCGGCCGTCGATATCGAAGCTGGCTTCTTCGATCTTGTAGTTGGGATCTTCCAGGCCGATGAAGTCGAGGCGCACCTTGGTGGGCTGCTTGCCGACCATCAAAGAGAGCTGCCGCTCGAGCTCTTCTCGGGCAGCTTTCGCGTTGGCGTCTTCTGCCGCAGCGGTGGCGGAGACGAACAGCAAGAGCAGGCAGGCGAGGCGCTTGAACATGCGATCGGGGTTCTGGCACGGAACGATCCCTCGCTGAAGCGCAACGAAGACCCGCTCAACGTGGAGTTCAAGAAGCAGGCGAATGAGGTCGCGAGCCTCCTCGAGAAGGCCATGGCCCAGAAGCGGGGGCCCTGAGTTGGTCGATTGATGAATCCCCGACCTCCTGACTCTGCGACGGTGGCCGATCGCCTCTCGCAGCTCGAAGACGAACTGCGCACGCTGAAGCGGGAGCGGAACAATCGCCGCAAGCTCGGGCTCGTTGCGCTCGGCGCGCTGGGTTGCATGGTGACGATCGGCACCGCGTTCGCGGCCACGGGAGCCTGCCCCAACGCCATGCCCTTCTGCTTCGCCGCGAACCAGCCGGCAACCGCGAGCGAGGTGAACCACAACTTCGCCCAGCTCAAAGAGTGGCTGGAAGCGAAGGTCGGTGCGGTCGCGACCCCGGTGGCCATCACGGGCCCTGCAACCTTCAACGCAGGGGTCACCGCGGCCACGGTGACGACCAGCGGTGCGGGCAGCGTCGGCTCGACGCTCACGGTCGGCAGCACGGCCACAATCGGAGGCCAGCTCACCGCCAACGGCGGGCTCACCGTCAACGGCACCGTTCGGGAAACCGGCTACGAGAGCTCCTGTTTTCACGGCTCGGCGGGGTTCATCTATCCGGGGTGCTGCCGCATCAACGTGCGCGATGGGCAGACGTCCTGCCGGGTCGCCACCAACTTTCAGTCGACTGCGTGGGCCGCGAGCGGACCGGCCGATCCGTTCAGCGCCACCACCCTCGGGGCCTATTCGCTCGGCTGCTTCGATGGCATCTCGCAGGAGAACTTCCCCACCTGCTGCCGCACCGACAAGGTCTCGGGCGGCGTGACGTGCCGTGCGGCGATCAACTGGCAACTCTCGGCGTGGGGAGCTACCGCAGCGGCCTTCTGACTCACCCCGGTTCTGCGACCCGCGCGCCGAAGAGGCGGTTGACCAACTCGAGCAGCTCGTCGGTCACCTGCACCTTGAGGTCGGTGTTGCCCACCAGCGCCTCGGCCTCACCGGGCATGTGGAGCGCCACCGCGATCGGCGTGGCGCCCGCGTGCTTCTTGGCGATCACCGCCAGCTGCGCGAGCTTCTCATCGGTCGCCATGTCGACGTGCAGCCGCAGCTCGAGGCGTTTGACGCGCTTCTCGCGCACCTCCTTGAGCGACTGAATGTCATCGACGATGAGCTCGGCCTGGGGGTTCTCTTCATCGCGGCTCATCTGCACGGTGCCGCTCACGAGCAGCGCGTCGTCGCTCTTGAGCAGGTGCTCCCACTGCTCGTAACCCGGCTTGGGGCCACCCTTCCCCCACTTGCCGGTCTTCGGATCCATGAACGAGCGGCCGCCTTCTTTTCCCGGGAAGACCACCAGCTCCACCGAGCCCGAGAGGTCTTCCAGCGTCACCCAGGCCATGCGCTTGCCCGTCTTGGTGGGCCGCTCGCGCATGACCGAGACGATGCCGGCGATGGTGATCTTCTCGTCGCGGCGCGCGCGCTGCACCGAGGTGATGGGGCGGGCGTACCGTTTGAGCTCCTTCTGGTACGCGTCGAGTGGATGGCCCGATACGTAGAAGCCGATGGATGCCTTCTCGGCTGACAGCTTTTCCTTCTCGGTCCACGGCTCGGTGACCGCGTAGTCATCACGCGCGCCTTTGCCCGGGGCCGCGGTGGGCGCCAGCATGCCGAACAGGTTCGACTGACCGACGAGCGCGTCACGCTGCGTCGAAGCGCCACGCTCGAGCGCGATGGGCACCGAGTCGAACAGCTGCTTGCGGTGACGCTTCTCGAAGTCGAAGGCGCCGGCCATCACCAGCGCTTCCATCGTCTTTCGGTTGACCCGGCGGCCGTCGACGCGCTCGCAGAAGTCGAAGAGTGAGGTGAAGTGGTTCGCCTTTCGCGCTTCGAGGATCGCCTCGATGGCCGACTCGCCCACGCCCTTGATGGCGCCCAGCCCGAAACGAATCTTCCCTTCGATCGCACCGAACGCGAGATCCGACTCGTTGATGTCGGGCGGCAGCACCTGCACGCCTGCCTGGCGCGCCTGGGCGATGTAGAGCACCACCTTGTCGGTGTTGTCCTTCTCGCTGGTGAGCAGCGCCGCCATGAACTCCACGGGGTAGAGCGCCTTGAGCCACGCCGTGTGAATCGTGATGAGGCCGTAGGCCGCGGAGTGCGACTTGTTGAAGCCGTACTGCGCGAACTTCTCCATCAGGTCGAAGACGCCGCCGGCGATCTTCAGGTCGACCTTCAACGTCTCAGCGCCCTGCAGGAACAAGGAGCGCTGCTTCTGCATCTCCTCGGCCTTCTTCTTCCCCATCGCGCGGCGAAGAATGTCTGCGCCACCCAGCGAGAAGCCGCCCAGGGCCTGGGCTATCTGCATCACCTGCTCCTGGTAGACGATGACGCCGTAGGTGTCTTTGAGCGACGGCTCGAGGCTGGGGTGCGGGTAGGTGACCTTTTCCTTGCCGTGTTTCCGGTCGATGTAGACGTCGACCATGGTGCGGCCGTCTTCGAGCTTCTGATCGAGGGGGCCGGGCCGGTAGAGCGCGCCGGCGGCGATCACGTCTTCGAAGCACGACGGCTTCATCTTCATCACCATCTCGGTGAAGCCCGATGACTCCATCTGAAAGACGCCCGCCGTGTCGCCCGCGCTGATGAGCTCGAAGGTGCGCGGGTCGTCGATCGGAATGGTCTCGCGCGTCA
>JAYTAT010000256.1:0-1874 GCA_043737315.1 Archangium sp. | reverse complement strand
TCAGGAGCGGTGCGTCACCGGGCGAGCAGTTCGATGATCCGCGCGTAGTCGGCTGGCGTGCGAAGTCGGACGCTCATCCAGTTCATGTTCACGAAGCGTGAAGTGAGCAACGCCACGGTGTTCGCATCCCCCGCCCGCTTCGCCGCCACGCCCCACCAGTCGGCGTACTCGCCATCGAGATCGCTGGCGATCACCAGGGGTACGTTGAAGTACTGAGCGCGCACCGCCGCGTAGAGCGTCGCGCGGCGCGGAGAAAGTGGAGCGCTGGCGATGGTCATCAACTGGCCCATCGTGTCGGGGTACCACTGCCCCGGGGTCGACTCGAGCAGCGTGCCGTTGAGCGCCCACGCGTACCGCCCGGGCCCGACCAGAAAGAGCAGGTCGTCGATCGCTTGCAGCGTGCGGCCGGCCCGGGCCGACCAATCAGTCACCTGCGCCGGAGTTCCGAACGCGCGCGCCAACGCAGCCGCATCGGTGAGGCCGACGTAGACCTCGGCGTTGTCCTGCAGGTACTTCACGGCGTAGGTCGGTGTCGCGTAGGTGAGGCCGTCTGCCTGGTAGGTCAACAAGAGCGCGTTGATGGCGCGCTCAACGGCAGGCATCCGCGCGCGCGCGTCGACGTCATCGCCAGACGCGTCGCGGCAGATGCGTACCGCCGAGATGAACGTCGCCGCGTAAGAGTCGGTCGAGTCGAACGTGCCGTCTGAAGTCAGCACGCCTGCGCGCAGCGTGTAGTCGTAGACGGTGCCATCGGCGTTCATGTGCGCGGCGTACCAATCGAGCCAGCGCTTCGCCGCCGTCAGGTAGCGCGCGTTGCGGGTCTCTTTCCAGGCAAGGCAAAGCCCGATCGCCCCCTGGTTGCCGAAGTAGGGCACCAGCCGGTTGTCAGTCAGGATGACTTCGCCCACGAAGAGCGCCCCATCGGGGGCTTGACGCGTCAGGATCGCTTCGGCGGCGAGGACCACCGTGGAGAGATGCGGGTTGGGGCCCGCGTCCACGCCCGCGTCAGAACTCACGCCCGCGTCAGAACCCACGCCCGCGTCAGAACCCACGCCCGCGTCAGAACCCACGCCCGCGTCAGAACCCACGCCCGCGTCAGTACCCACGCCCGCGTCAGAACCCACGCCCGCGTCAGAACCCACGCCCGCGTCAGAACCCACGCCCGCGTCAGAACCCACGGTGGCGCCCGCGTCGGCAAGCAGTTCGGGCGGTGAACACGCCGCTGCGCACAGCAGCAACGATGTGAACAGCAGTGTCAAAGGCGACCTGATCATCTGCCCCTCAACTCGCACCTCGGTTCGCGGCCGCATCTCGCTCATGGCGTGTTCTACCGAATTCTCTGGGAACCCGAAGTCGCAGATGCACCGGAACGACGCGATCTTTCCAGCCGCCTCGCCTGCAAGGCTCCGGCGTAACCGTAAACAGCCTAGAACCATCGCTCTATGCGTTTGCTCTTGAGCATTCTCGCGGTCGGCGCCGCGTGCAGAACAACGCCTTCATTGCCGCAAGCGATGACCCCGGCGGCGGTGGCCCCCTGTGGCCTCCAGCCGGGCGACGGCGCACTGCTGCCGGTGGGCGATGGGGTTTCCATCTGGCACAAGGTCTCCGGCAACGCATCGGGGCCCGTGGTCATTTTTCTTCACGGCGGCCCGGGCTACAACGCCTACGCCTTCGAGCGCGCCGTCAGCGGCCTCCTGGAGCCTCACGCGCGCATGGTCTATTTCGACCAGCGCGGGTGCGCGCGATCATGGTTTCCCGCGAGGCCCGACCAGCTGGGAATCGAGCGAACCGTCGGGGACGTCGAAAAATTGCGCGCATCCCTGGGGGCGCAAAGAGTCTTTCTTCTCGGCCACTCCTTTGGCGGACTGGTTGCC
>JAYTAT010000255.1:0-11748 GCA_043737315.1 Archangium sp. | reverse complement strand
CTCACTTCGTTCGCTGCGGCGGCGACACCCAAACGCTCCTACTTCAGGGTGCGATTCTAGTGAGGCACGCTGGTAGCATTTGCCGCTGAGGCAACACGTGGGGGAGAAATAGTTGTCGTCGGGCAGACGTTCCACGACGAGGAAGGCAAAGCACTTCACACCATTTGGTACGGGCGCATGCCGGGGCTGGGCAGCGCGGATCTGCTTGGTCGGATGTTCGCAGACATGCAGGCGTTTCTCGGGCGCGGGGTCCGCCTCAGGGTCGCGCTGCTGCCTGATGGCGCACCAGAAATGGTGGACGCCCTGGGGGCCGTGTTCACGCACGCGTCCCTCGGTGTCGACGTGCACCAGCTCATCGACGTCTGGCACGTAGTCGAGAAGCTCGGCTCGGCGGCGCGCCTCATTCACGGGGATGGGGCATCGCCATTCATCGCGAGGTGGAAGCTGTTGTTGCTCAACAGCGATTCGGCCGTCCCACGCATCCTCACCGAGCTGCACGCCTCGGGCATGCGCCAAGCGCACGTCGGTGTAGGGCGACCAGTGCACGAGGCGATCACCTATCTCGAGAACCACCGCACCCAAATGAACTACGTGGCGGCTCGCGCCTCGGGCTTGCCCATCGGCAGCGGCAACGTCGAGGCAACCTGCAAGAGTCTGGTCGGCCAACGGCTCGTCAGGAGCGGCTCGCGCTGGCTCGAGACCACCGGGCAACACATCATCGACCTCCGCGCACTCGCCCTCAGCGAACGCTTCAACGACGCGATGGAACTCACTCTCGTGCCCCTCGTTCGTCACATCAGGCGGGCAGCTTGATCAACATGGGAGGCACACCCGTGTCGCGCGCCACAGCCCACTCAGATCAGTTCATGATCCTTTTGCCAACATAAGATCGACCGGTCTAAGCGTCCCAGGTAAGGTCGAGAATTTCTTGATCGACGTGGTTCCCTATTGGGTTCTTGGAAATAGTCCGAACGATCCGACTCCGCCTTGGAACCGGGTGACTGGGCCATGAGGGAGCACGCGCTGGCAACACTGATGGTGGCTACGGGTGTCGGGTTGGCAGTGGGCATCGCTGCAGACTTCGCGGTCGGCGGAGTCCCTCGTCCTTCGGGGACGTTGCACTTGCCGTTGTGTTCTCTCCGTTGCTCGCCGCTATCGGTGGTCGCGCAGTTGACTCGAGTTTTTCCACGGTTTTCTTCATTGGTGGACTGCTGTTCTGGCCGGTGTGGGCCTTCTTGGCGTGGCGGTGGTTTCGAAACCGCCAGTTGCCCGTCGCCGTGATGATCGCCGTGTGGTCGGCGCAAGGCTTCTTTCAGTTGCTGCACCGGTTCGCGATGGTGATGTCTGCATGATCAGTCGATTCGGCTTCCTGAGCTCCTGCTTCAGAACCCTGATTTGTTCTATGGGCGACTCAGCCCAGGAGCCATTTTGCTGCGGCGCAATGGCATCCACCTCATGACGCAGCGATGAGCCGCTGGCTGTCTCGAGTAAAGTGGGAGAGGCGCGCCTCAACGCGAAGGTGTGGCGCAGCGAGTACCTGGCGGACGCGGGCACTGTCACCGTCACCACGCCTGAGGGCCGCGTGGGCCCGGGTGACGCTCGATGCGAAGCGACGGCCGCTCATGCGCTGCTCATGCTTCTCGTCGCCTGTTCGCAAGACCCGCACAAATCCGCGGGCTTGCGATGGGTTGGCAGGCGCATCAGGGGGAGCGTGGCGACGGTCGCCACTTTCAGCCCGTACCGATCTGGCGACGCTGGCGACGACGGCGCTGTACTCGTTGCGGTACATCGACCCCGCGGGACTCTGGACGCAGGTCAGGTTGCTCGCGGCCAGCACCGCGACGAAGAGCTTCGCCACCCGCATCTCGACGCCTTCGGGGCGATGGTCACGGCTTGCGCGCGGGGGCGTGCTGGACACGGTGGTGTTGCGCTCGATCTTCAGCAGGGGCGCGCGTGGTATCAGCACCCGCATGTCTGCACCCGTCGCGGTGATTCCTTCGCGCTACGCGGCCCAGCGCTTCCCGGGCAAGCCGCTGGCGTTGATCAGTGGCAAGCCCATGGTGCAGCACGTGGTCGAGCGTTGCCTCGAGGCGAAGTGTTTTTCGCGCGTGGTGGTGGCCAGCGACGACGAGCGCATCTGCGCTGCCGTGCGCGCGTTTGGTGGTGAGGCGATGATGACCTCGCCTTCGTGTGCTTCGGGAACCGACCGGGTGGCGGAGGTGGCGGCGAGCCTGGGTCTTCCTGCGGAGTCCGTGGTGATCAACGTGCAGGGCGACGAGCCGGCCGTGCACCCTCAGGCGCTGGCGCTGCTGGCGAACGCCTTCACCGGTTCTGCGGTCGAGATGGCCACCCTGGTCCGCGCGCTGAAGGAAGACGAACGAGGGAACCCCAACGTGGTGAAGGTGGTGCTCGACGAAGACCACAACGCGCTCTACTTTTCCCGGGCGGATCTCCCGTTTCAGCGCGACGTGGGCGGCGGGGCCCTGCAGCGCTGGGGGCACGTGGGGCTCTACGGCTACCGGGCGCGCGTGCTCAGCCATCTGGCCACCCTGCCCCCCACGGCGCTCGAGAAGACCGAGTCACTGGAGCAGCTGCGTGCGCTCGGGCACGGCATCCGCATCGCGTGCAGGGTGACTCCACACGGGGGGCAGGCGGTCGACCGGCCCGAAGACGTGCCCCTGGCTGAAGCGGCGCTGGCGCGTCTGGCGTGGTGACGGACGGCCCTGGCACCTCCATCTTCGGAATGAGCGCGAAGTCTGGCTCGGGCATCGAATCTTCCAATGCTTGAAGCGGGAGAGCGTGATGGTCAACGTGCAGAGCGACGAGTCGACCATCACCAGCCGACCGATCGATTTTGACCCTTCCCTGACTGCAGGGCTTAACGCTTCATCAAGGCGAACACCTTGGGCTTGGCCGCGGCGAACAACTCTGCGGTTGTTCGATCTCGACCGTACCTAAGAACGAAGGCAGCCCCTCCGAACAGCCGCACTTCTCCTGGTCCGGTCAGGTGCCGGTCAAGCGTTCGCAGAATCAGCGCCGGGCCGCTTTCCACACCGACTCCTTTGTCGCCGGGCGCCGAAGCAGCCGGGCGCTGGAATAGTTGAACCGAACGCCGCAGTACCCACGCGGTGCCGCCGGGCAGGTCTCGAGCAACGCCAGAAGTGGGGCCGACCGCTCGGCCGCTGGCACTAAATTCAGCAGCCAGTAGAGCACCCGATCGGCACGTTCGCGCCGGGCGTGGAACCACAGCACGGTGGGGTTGATGGCCGCGCGTTGCAGCATGCGGACAACGAGCTTGAACAGCCGGCCGTCAACTTCACTGTGCGGCATCAACAACGCGACGATGAGGTCCGCATCCGAGAGGCTCGGGGTGGGCGCGCGCTCTGGAATCTGAGGGCCCACAGCCCCCAGATACCCACGCACGTTCGCCTCTTCGACGAGCCAATCAGTGAGCTGCCGCTGGCCTGCCAGGCGCTGCAGCCCCTCTCGAAAGAACGACCGGTGGGCCGGGTTGCCGCTCAGGCTTCCAAGGGTGGGGGCGCAGTTCACGAAGCCAGAGCATAGCGCTCTCCTCACGTCACCGCGCGTGGCCCTCTCTGACAACGTGACTGAGACAGCGACCCCGGTGGTTCCAACTGTCCCTCACCATTCCGGTCCAGTCAGATGCTGCCTTTGGGTCAGAACAACGCCCTCGGGGCCACGTGGGAGCTTTCGGGGCTCAATCGCGCGGCCCACTCGCTCGCTGTCTACGCTTCGCAGTCTGCGTCGCCGCAGCCACAACAACTCTCTTGGTTGTCGTCGAACACGTCGCACGAGTTGAGGGAGCCCTTCGCGCGTGAGCGTTGAGAAGTGCTGATTGGGGTCACGAACCGCTTTTACCAACTCCGTTCAGACGTGTTGCTGCGAGGGTGCCCTGTCCGAAGCGGAAACGTGATCATTCCCAGGTCCACTGTTCAGGATGCCACCCCGCGTCCAGGTTGCCGGCGAGCACGGGGTCCAGGAACGCCTGCGCCACTCTGATGACGTCGCCGAGAGTCGGCCACTCGAGTTCGTCTTCGCGTGCCATTGCCGCGTAGGGGACCTCCCACGCGGCCAGGGGCAGGGGCAGCTTCACGGGAAGCGGGTGGGTCTTGCGGAAGGCGAAGGTCTGTTCGAGGGCTTCTCTCAGGCGTTTTGCATCGAGGGGCCGAGCAGTCGCGAGGAGCGCGATGTCGGGCAAGTCCTTCACGCGCGTGTTTGGGCGGGTGCGAGGCATCGTGTACGCGTGGAGCTTCTCTGCGAGGTGCGTCTCGACCGGATAGAGCCGAAGCGTCGGAGGCGCGATGCCGGCGAAGGAGAGGACGTCTTCGGCCACCACGATGTCGGGCTCGCCGAGGATCGGATCGCCAAAGGCCACGTCGACGCCGAACGGCTGGCCGTAGAGCTTTCCTGCGAGCTTGCACTCAGCGCGGAAGCGAAGCCCCTCGTACTGCATGCCGTCGTTTTGAATCTCGGGATGGTCCGCGTCAGGGCTCACTTCGAAGGTCATGAAGTCGGCGAGATCGCGACGGCCAGCCTCCTGCAAGCTGGAGAGGACGTCGTTCGGCGAGCCCATCATCCGCAGGTCGACATCCTTCGTGGTTCGGGCGCGCTCGAGTCGGAGCTCGAGCACCAGCCCGCCCTTGAGCGTCACTGCATCGCCGAGCACCACGGCAATGCGGGCGAGGAAACGGTCGAACACGAGGAGCTGCCGCTTGCGCGCGAAAAGGAACCCCGTCTTCGCCAAGGCACGGAGTCGCTGCTCGAGAGCCTGTTTGAAGGCTTCGGGGGACGAGTACGTGCGGACGGTCATGCGGCGAGCCCTCCGAACGGCGCGAGTGCCTTCTTGACGTCGGCGAGCTCGGCCTTCCTGACAAGGCCCCGGCGAAGCGCTTGCTGTGCGGCCTGCCTTAGGAGTTCCGGCGAGAGTCCTGCGCGGGCACAGTCGTTGAGCGTTCGCCTGGGGTTGGTAGTGGGCACTGCGCCGAACCAGGACAGATCCTTGGGCGGCACGTCCTCGTGGTGGAGCACCACGTCCGCCGGCACCCGGAACCGTCGACGACGCCACGCGCTGGGGAGCGTCAGGTGCACGTGCGCGGGCAGGGCGTCCGACAGTGCATGGAGCGCGAGCGCAGTCTGGTGAGAAATGACTCCTTGGTGCTCCGACCAGAGCCAGGCGGCGACCAGTTCCTCGTGCTCGCCCGCGGGGAAGTGCACGAGGCGGTAGATGCCGCGGCGAAGGCGCAGGGCCTTCCCACTGTGGACGTAGTGCACGAGTAGCTGCGGGGAGTACCCTGCCTCGGCCGCCTGTTGGGTCGTGAACAGGCCGGCCTGACCAGCTGCCGTCTCGTAGAGACGGTCCCATTCGGGGTGATTGGGCAGGGCGTCAGTCATGCACGAAACTTAAGCCGCATTTTATGTTCGTGCATCCGATCAACAACTGGGACGGTGCCCGCTCGTTGTCGCTGTGTGACGCGTTGGCCGCCGCCTTCGCGAAGAAGAAGCGGTGAGATTCTCGGGTGCGCGACGCCGACATCGCGTTGGAGGTGGCTGAGGGCCCGCAGCTCACCGGGCGGCTCGGCGCAGTGCTCGAGGCCATCTACGCGGCGTTCGGTACGGGCTGGGAAGACGTCGCGCGCGGTGGCGTGCCTGGTGGGTTGGTGGAGGAGTCCGTTCTTCTGGCCCGGCTCCCCGTGACGCTGATGCCCGATGAGCCCGAGCCGCGCGGCTTGCTCGCCCTGATGCTCTTTGCCGACACGAGGCGACCTGCCCGTCGCACGGACACAGGTGCAGCCCTCGGCTTCGGCGTGGTCGAGACCGCCATGCGCCACTGCTTCGCTCAGGGCACACCCGGCGACGACAGGGCACAGTGGGAGACCGCGGTGTTCGAGATGCTCGCGAGCAATGTTCGCCCGGGCCTCCGCTCCTGAAACCCGAACTATCTCGACGGTGGCGTCGAGTGACGCGCGAGCTCGGTGCTCACCTGCTGGCCGATCGCTTCCACCGCCGCTTGTAGCGCGCCGCTCATGGCCAGCACGATGGCCTCGCCCTCGGCCTCGCCGCTGCCGGGCCCGATGGCCCGCTCGAACCGCACCGTCTGCTGCGCCCACACCACCCGCTCGTCACCCAGTGACCAGGCCACCTTGACCCGGCTGACGTGCGCAGGCGCGCGCACCTCTTCGAACTCGAGCAGCTCGACCTCGAGCACGGGCGCGGCGCCGCGCATCACGCTCTGGATTCCCGAACCCTCGAACAGCTCCTGATTGAGCGCGCGCCGCAGATAGACCTCGGGCTTCTCGGTCCACCGCAGCTCGTCGTGGAAGCCGACCTCATGCTGCGTGCGCCGGTACATCATCGCCTCCGAGCCGCAGGCCGCCGCGCTCACCCTGCCCAGGCGCAGCTCCAAATTCGGGAGCGGGGCCGAACGGGCCGTGGGCGCCACGAGCTCGGGGCTGAAGAAGCGGCGGGTGCCCAGCTCGCCCTTGGAGAGCAGCGCGCAACCGCTGATCAGGAACGTCACGCACAACAGAAGTGTCTTCACTTGGTGCCCTGCTTTCCACGGCCTTTGAGGAGCATGTCGGGGTCGAGCTCGAGCGCATCGGCCAGTCGCTGCACCGCACGCGCTGCGCCCTGCACGTCACGCGACGCGTCTTCGATGGCCGGCCCCACGCGATTGGCGTTCTGGGCCATCGCGCCCATCGAGTTCGAGGTCTGCTGCAGGCTGGCCGCCAGGCCCTTGTCCCCGCCGAGCTGTGCCAGCAGCCCGTTGAGGCTGATGACCGCGGTGTTGAGGTTGGTGAGCGCTGCGCGCGCGTCTGCGGAGAGCTTTCCGGGGGCGAGGTCGACCAGCGTCGTGTCGACCTGCTTGAGCACGTGGTTGAGCAGGGTGATGGTTTGCCCCGCCTTCACAAAGAGCCCTTCACCTTCGAAGTCGCCGAGGATTTGGTTGACCCGGGCGAGCACGGCGAGCAGCTGCCGCACCACCTCGGGAAACCCTTCGACCGCGCCGACCACCGAGTCCCCGATGTTCTTGAGCATCGAGCCCGCCGCGGGAATGTGGTTCTTCGGCAACTCGAAGGGCAACTCGAGGGGCGGGTGGGCCGCCTGATTGAAGAAGTCCATCTGAATGAACATCACCCCGGTGATGCCCGTGGAGGCGAGCTGTGCCCGGAGGTCGGGGGGGATGAAGAGCTTGCGCTCCTGCAGCCCCCGCTTCTCGACGGCGAGGCCCATGGCGTCGAGCACCTTGACCCCCAGCTCGTAGGTGACCTCGACGTGTCGCCGGTCGGGCGCGATGTCGATGGCGGACACGCTGCCGATGGTGACGCCGCGGAACTTCACCGGTGAGCCGATCTCCAGGCCCTGCACCGACTCGTCGAAGAACGTCTTGTACGAGACGGTCTCCTTCTGAAACGAGCGGTTGCCGAAGAACGCGGCGGCGCAAACGGCCGTGAGCACGCCCATCACGACGAAGAGGCCGAGCTTCCAGCGGTTGGTGGGGGTGCTCATGGCTTCACCTCGAGGGCAGACGGGGGAGCGCCGGGCGGGGCGACAGCCCGGCGGTTGAAGAAGGCGCTCACGCGCGGATCGTTCGAGCTGTCGCGCAGCTCGCGGGGGTCACCGCGGGCGATGATGCTCTTGCTCTGTTTGTCCAACATGATGCAGCTGTCGGCGATGCTGAAGATGCTCTCCAGCTCGTGCGAGACCATCACCACGGTCAGCCCCAGCGCCTGGTTGAGCGAGAGGATGAGCGCGTCGAGCTCGAAGGAACTGACCGGGTCGAGGCCGGCCGAAGGCTCGTCGAGAAACAAGAGCGTCGGCTCGAGCACCATGGCCCGCGCGATGGCCACCCGCTTCTTCATGCCGCCCGACAACTCGGCGGGCAGCTTGTCTTCGGCGTCTTGCAGCCCGACCAGGCGCAGCTTGGCGCGCACGATGACGTTGACGGCCTCTGCGGGCAGCTGAGTCCACTCCGTGAGCTGCAGCGCAAGGTTGGCGCCCACGGTCATGGAGCCCAGCAACGCGCCCGACTGAAACATCACCCCGAAATCCGGCCGGGAGAACCCGAGCGGTTCGCCGGAGACGCCGGCGATCGCGATGGTGCCGCTCATGGGCTGGTCGAGCCCGATGAGGTAGCGCAGCATGGTCGACTTGCCGCACCCGCTGCCGCCGAGAATCACGAAGACCGAGCCGCGCTCGACCTCGAAGCTCGCGTCTTGAAGCAAGACGGTCTCATCCCACCCCAGGGTGAGGCCCGTGACCTTGATGAGTGGGCTCACGCGCCCACCCAGTGGAAGAAGACGGTGAAGCAGGCGTCGACGAGAATGAGGCCGAAGAGAATCGAGACGACCGAGGAGGTGGTGCGCCGGCCCACGCCTTCCGCGCCTCCGGTGGTCGACAGGCCCTGCTGGCAGGCGATCAACGCGATGACGAGCGCGAAGAGCACGCTCTTGATGACGCCCGAGAAGATGTCCCACAGCTCGATCGCCTTGAACGACTCCTGCAGGTAGCCGGTGATGGTGAGGTCGAGCGTGAGCACGCCCACCACCAGGCCACCCAGAATGCCCACGGCGTCTCCCAGCAGCGTGAGCACGGGCAACACCAGCACCAGCGCCAGCGTGCGCGGCAACACCAGGAAGCGCATCGGGCCAAAGCCCATGGTGCGCAGGGCATCGATTTCCTCTGACACCTTCATCGAGCCTATCTCCGCGGCGAAGGCGGCGCCCGAGCGCCCGCACACGATGATGGCGGTCATCAACGGCCCCAGCTCGCGCGTGATGGACAGGCCCACCAGGTCGGCCACGTAGATGTTGGCGCCGAACTGTTTGAGCTGCACCGCGCCTTGAAAGGCCATCACCAGCCCGATGAGGAAGTTGATCAACAAGACGATGGGCACGGCGTCGGCGCCCGTCTTCTCCATGGTGGGCGCGACCTCGCCCCAGTTGGCGGAGCGCGGGTTGATCACCAGCTTCATGGCGGCGAACAGGGCCTGCCCGAAGAAGCCGAAGACCTGCTGGCCCTCCCGGAGAATCGCCATGGTGGCGTTGCCGATTTGATCGAGCACGCCGCGGGCCTTGCGCTTGCGCTGCGCGCCCACTTTGACGTCGCCGCGGTAGAGGTGGATGACCCTCTGCAGTTGCGTGTTGGCGCCGATGAACTCCGAGAAGGCGCCGCGGCGGTGCAGGTCGGCGCGGCTGGCCACGAGCAAGGCCATCGAGCCACCGTCGACCTCTTCGAGCTTCGAGACGTCGAAGTCGATGCGCTCACCCTTCTGCACCCCCGCAAGCGAAGCGCTCACGTCAGTCCACAGCCCGGGGGCCTGGTCGAAGGTCAGCTTGCCCTCCAGCTCGAGCACAGGCGCGCCGTCGCGTTCGAGGCGGTTCAGCGCATAGGTGACTTCAGGCACGACCCGCAGACAGCAAATTGGGGGCCGCAGAACATGCGTCTGAGTTCGGCGACTTGGCGATGCGGGTGGATCCAAAACGAATCGACCCTCCATCATTTTGACGGAGCGCTGCATCGCCCCAGCCTTTTCGAGCAGTGCGCCGTATTCGATAGCGAAAAAACAAACAAATAAGACGACCGCAGCTCATTTCTCGTCTTCTCCGTGCTCGTTCTTTCGAGAAGCCCAGGACGAAGTCATCAGCAAAGCGGACAAGAAAGGCTCGGCCCTTGAGTCGTGGCTTGACCTCCCCCTCCACCCATTCGTCGAGCCGGAGCAGCACTCCATCGTGCACCCGCTTGCGAAGGAGTTGCTGCAGGTGTGAGTGATTGAGCTTGTCAAAGAAGCTCTTGATGTCGACTTCCACCCACCCAACCGCCCCCATCGTCATCATCTGCTTCCAGAAGTCCTCCAGCGCCTGATGCGCCGAGCGACCCGGTCGGAAACCATACGAGCAGTTTCGAAAGTCCTGCTCGTAAATTGGCTCCAGCCCTCGAAGGTTGGAACTCCTATGGAGCGACATCCGCATCGCGTGCAGGGTGACTCCACACAGGGGCAGGCGGTCGACCGGCCCCAAGACGTGCCCCGGCCGAAGCGGCGCTTGCGCGTCTGGCGTGGTAGTGGACAGCACATGTCCACACCTTCGCTGACTCAAGCGCTCGGCCTCTTCTTTCAGGCCCATCCGTGGCACGGCGTGACCCCGGGCGACAAAGCCCCTGAGATCGTCACCACCTACATCGAGATGGTCCCCACCGACGTCGTCAAATACGAGGTCGACAAGAACACCGGCATCCTCAAGCTGGATCGCCCGCAGCGGTACTCGAACCAGCCGCCCTGCCTGTACGGCTTCATTCCCCGCACGCTGTGCGACACGCGCGTGGGCGAGCGGTGTGGCCAGCGGCTGGGCCGCACCGGCATCACCGGCGACCAGGATCCCATCGACATCTGCGTGCTCACCGAGAAGCCGATTCAGCATGGCGCCATCCTCGTCGAGGCGATCCCGATCGGCGGCCTGCGCATGATCGACGGCGATCAGGCCGACGACAAAATCATCGCGGTGCTCAAGGGCGACAACGTCTACGGCGGCTGGAAAGACTTGAAGGACGTGCCGCCCGCGTTGATCGATCGCCTTCGCCACTACTTCCTCACCTACAAGGCGATGCCCGACTCTCCGCATCCGCCCGTCGAGATCGCAGAGACCTACGATCGCGCCGAGGCGCTGGAGACCATCAAGAAGTCCTTCGAGGACTACCGGGCGAAGTACGGGCAGCTGACCGATCTGTTCGCGCCCAATCGTTAGTCCGCCACCTGAAGCCGCAGCACCGAAGGCCCACCGAGCTCGAGGGTCTGCTCGGCCAGCAACGGCGTCTTGCTGCGGTACCACGGCTCTTCGGTGTTGAGGTGCGCGGAGAGCGCGGGGTAATTCGACGAGCTCACCCACAGCCCCAGCCGATGCCCGGGCTGCAGCACCCACTCGGTGGGGAAGAAGTCGACCTCGAGCGTGCGCACCGAGTTCGGCACGTAGGGCACGTACTCCACGTCACGTGAGGTCGGCAGGCGCAACGTCGCGGCGCCGTCGGTCACGTGCACCGCCACTCCGTTCGTGTCGATGTCGACCAGCTTCCCGTAAAATGCGGTGTCCTTCGCCGAGCTGCGCACGTTGAGCTCGAGCCGCATGGTGCCCGCGATGCGCTTGGGCGCGCTGAGCACCGGCGTCACGAAGCGCACCACGTCGGCGCGACCACAATCCCACGTCTGCCGCACGGGGCCCGGCGTCAGCGTGCCTGCCACCAAACCCTTGAGGCCCAGGCCACGCGCGCCGCCTTCACTGGGCCACGGCCGCAGCGGGTTGTAGCGATACGACAACAACGACGCCGTGCCCGCCGACCCACCGAGCGCGCGTTGCACGCAAGGCTCGAGCGAATCGCTCTTCACCGGCTGCAGCACCCACGGCTCTTCGACGGTCCTGGGAGGCCACGCCTGGCGATGCACCGGCTTCAACTCGCCGCGCGCCCAGCTGGTCACCCCCGTGGCGGGATACGGCAGCGGCACGCCCTTCAAGTGATGCAAGAGCCACGGCACCGGCATCTTCCAGAGATACTGGCCGTCGGCCTCGGGCATCTGCACTTCACCGGGCTGCAGGCCGATGTGACTGGTCGGGAGCAACGCGAGGTGACTGTTTTCCCGGCTGGCCAGGCGAGAGAACGTGTCGAGCCCGGCGACGAGGAACGGATCATCGAAGCCCTCGATGTAGAGCACCGGCAGCGTGATGTGCGTGGGTACCTCTC
>JAYTAT010000254.1:0-1878 GCA_043737315.1 Archangium sp. | reverse complement strand
GCTGATCTGGTTCTTCTTCTTCCGCGGCTGATTACTTCTGAGAAGTCGGGCGCGGAGGCACCATGGAACGAGGCGAGGTGAAGCTTGGCCGGAGGAAGGAGGGCGACGAGGCGACGCACGAGGGCAGAGGCGGTTCGGCTTGCCACACCGCCTCCGGCACGAGCAGGTCGTTCCCCGAGGTCGATGAGCTGTACGAAGGCCTCACGCTGGAGGCCTGAAGTCACGCGATTCGTGGTGCCTCGCCGTCGAAAAGAACAAGAAGATGACGCGGGCGCATAAGACGCGGGGCAGAACGGTTCGCTATTCGACCTGCCCTGCGCGTCGTAGGTTGGCGTCGTCGTGATGACGCCTGAGCGCAGGATGCTGTTGGTTCGGTTGCGGGTGCCGGCATTGCTGCTCGTGCTGACGCACGGGGTGGGCGCGGCCGGTTACCACGCGCTGTGGGCCCCCGAGGGCACGTGGCTCGACGCGCTGTTCATGACCTTCATCACCATCACCACCATCGGCTTCTCGGAAGTGCACCCGCTGGGCACCGCTGGCCGGATGCTGACGATGGGCATCGCCGGCAGCGGCATCGGCAGCCTCTTCTACACCTTCACCGTGGCGCTCGATTACGCCGCGAGCGACCAGGTTCGCTCGGCACGCAGGAGACGCAAGATGCAGAAGACCATCGACGGGATGACGGGGCACTTCATCCTCGCGGGGATTGGGCGCGTGGGTCGGGAGGCGGCGGCCGAGTTCCGCGAGTCGGGGGCGTCGTTTCTGGTGATCGACCCCAGCCCGGGGGTCGAGGCTTTCGCCGCGCAGCTCGAATGTCCCTTCATCAAGGGCGACGCCACCGAAGACGCGACGCTCACGAAGGCCGGCATCACCCGCGCGAAGGGGTTGATCGTCACCACCTCGAGCGACGCCACCAACCTGTACGTGATCTTGAGCGCGCGGTTGTTGAACCCGTCGCTGTTCATCGCGAGCCGGGCGGTCGACGATGCCTCGGTGCCGAAGATGATCCGCGCGGGGGCGAATCGGGCGATCAGTCCGTATGCCATCGGCGGGCGTCGCCTCGCACATCTGCTGCTGAGCCCGAGGGTGGTCGACTTCCTCGAGACGGCGCTCAAGAAGGGGAACAAGTCGTTGAGCATCGAAGACGTGGTGGTCGCGCCGGGCTCGGTGGCTGAAGGGAAACAGCTCGAGGCGCTTCAGCTCGCGGCGAAGACGGGTGCGTCGGTGTTGGCGGTGGTGCGCGATGGAACGCCGACGCCCAACCCGCGCGCGGACTTCGTGCTCGCGAGTGGCGATCATCTTCTGATACTGGGCACTTCAGAGCAGCTCGTCGCCGTGGAACGCGCGCTGGTCACTGCACGCTGATGCCTGGTTGCTGTTGATTGGAGACGATCCTCCACTCCACCCGCAAGCAGGTCGTCGCGACCCTCGCCGCGCGAGACGTGGACGACGCCGGGCCGAGGCTCACTCAGTGCCTCGGCGCACGAATGAAGTATGACGCGCCGATGACCCCGGCTCCCGCCGCTCAGCCACCACCGCCTGTCCCGTGGGGCCTCCCGCTGCTCGCCGCGGCCGTGTGTTTCCTGGGCCCCATGCTCGGCTTCATCCTCTTCCTCACCCAGCTCGAGAAGGAACCCGAGTCAGAGTGGGCTGACACGAGCGCCTTGAGCTCGCTCTACGACCGCGTCATCATTCTCTGCGGCGCCGCGAAGGAAGCACTGCACAGCACCACCCTGGGCGCATGCCTCTCCGCCGGAGCCTGCGCTGCTCTCGCGCTCCTCCTCGCCAGCCGCGCGCAGCCCACGCCACAGAAGGCGGCGTCGCGACGACGCAAGCTGGCGCGTGAGATTGCAGAGTACAAGCGGATCCGACAAATTA
>JAYTAT010000253.1:0-1885 GCA_043737315.1 Archangium sp. | reverse complement strand
CGCCGCAGCGGGAAAGCATCGCGTCGAGCGACTCCTGGCTGCGCCAATTCGACGGCTCAGAATACTCGCGCACGATCATGCCGACCGCGTGCGGCTTGCCCGACTCGTCGTCTTCCGAGGTGGTGCCGACGTTGCCCATCTGCGGGTACGCCATGGTGACGATCTGCCCGACGTACGAAGGGTCGGTGAGGATCTCCTGGTAGCCGAACATCGAGGTGTTGAAGACCACCTCACCGACGATCTCGGCAGCAGCGCCGAAAGAACGCCCTTCGAAGAGGGAACCATCTGCCAGGGCCAGGACAGCTCGCTTCACGTGGTCACTCCAGTCGAGGTCAGATAACGCGCACCACTGATGACGCCCGTGACGGTGCGCGCCTGAGGGTCGATGATCGTCAAGGCGGCCCGCAGGCCGGGCAGGATACCGGTCTTGAGCCCGAGCAACCGGGCAGGTGCCGACGAGAGTACCTCGACCAGCCGCAGCGGAGTCAGACCCAGGCTGAAGACCGCCGGAAGCGCCTGCTCGAAGCCTTCGCAGCCGGGCACGCACGCTTCGAACGGATGCTCGCGGTCGAGCACGTCGACGCGCACGTGATCGCACGCCACCGCGTCGAGGGTGCCATCGGCGAGCGCGAGCCCCAGCGCCTTCACGTCGGCTTGGCTGCGCAAGGCCGGCCAGACACGGGCCTGCAGTGCGTAGCCTTCAGCCGAGCGGTCATCGCGGGTGAGGTGGTGCGGCGTGCAGTCGGCCGACACCTGCAGGCCTCGTTGTTTGGCGCCGCGAATCAGCTCGACGCTGCGGGCGGTGGTGAGGTGCGCGAAGTGGAGCCGGCCACCGGTCTCCTCGAGGATCAGCAGGTCGCGCGCGACGACGGCCGCTTCGGCTGCGACCGGCACGGAAGGCAGGCCCAGCCGCGTGGCCGTCAGCCCTTCGCCGAGTACACCTGAGCCGGTCAGCGATGGATCTTCCGCGTGCATCACCAGCAGCTTGCCGCGGGAATATTGAAGCGCCCGGCGCAGCACGCCCGACTTCACCAACGGCCGGAAGCCCTGGCTCAAGCAGGCCGCGTCATCGGGCGTCTCGCCGAGCTCTTCCCCCTCGAGCCCGCGCGTCAGCGGCGCCGCGGTGAGCAACTGCAGCCGATCATCACTCAGCTTGTGCGACTCGGGTGCGGCGACGACGGTGGTGAAGCCGCCCTTCAGAGCGGCGTCGAGATCGCGCGTGTCGCGCAGCACGCTGTGCAGATCGACGAAACCGGGGCTGACCCAGGCGCCGTCGAGCTCGAGTACTTTGGCCCCTGTGGGGTCGACATTCGAGCCGACTGAGACGATCTCGCCCTCGACGATCAGCACGTCGCCGACGCCGTCACGTCGTGCGGCTGGATCGAGCAAGCGCCCACCGCGCAGGAGCAGCCTCATGACACCGCCTCCAAGATGGCCTTGCGCACGGCGACACCGTTCTGCACCTGCTCGAGAATCAGGCTGCGTTGTCCATCAGCCACTTCGGGCGAGAGCTCGAGGCCGCGATTGACGGGGCCGGGGTGCAGAACCACCGCCTCTGGCTTGAGCGCCGCAGCCCGCTCGTTCGTGAGCCCCCACCGAACGTGGTACTCGGCGGCCGTCGGAAAGAGCGCGTCACCCTGCCGCTCACGCTGAATGCGCAGCATCATCACCGCATCGGCGCCATCGAGCGCACGATCGAGCTCGGTGGTGACGTCGACCCCCAACTCGGCCAGTCCCATCGGCAACATGGTGGGCGGCCCGCAGAACACCAGGCTTGCGCCCAGCGCCTTCAAGCAGTGCAGGTTCGAACGCGCGACGCGGCTGTGGAGAATGTCGCCCACGATCGCCACCCGCTTGCCCCAGAGCGTGCCCCAGCGTCGCCACA